>JBIKMO010000410.1:0-3244 GCA_044359175.1 Burkholderiaceae bacterium
GCGGGCAACCTCACCGGCGTGAGTGCGCTGTCCTCGCAGCTCGGCAGCAACCTGCAGGGCACGAACCTGCAGGGGCTGGGCCAGCCTACGCCGATCGCCAACACGAACTTCGTCAACCTGCCGGCCGGACCGATCTCGGGCGCCGACGCGGCGAGCTTCGCGATCAGCCTGTTCAGTTCGTCGCTGACCCGGTTCGTCAACCTGGAGATCTCCGCGCTCGAGGCCGAACAGCGGGGCAAGGTGGTCTCCAGCCCGCGGGTGCTGACCGCCGACCAGGGCAAGGCGGTGATCGAGCAGGGCACCGAGCTGCCGTACCAGGTGGCCACCTCGAGTGGCGCCACCGCGATCAGCTTCCGCAAGGCCAACCTGCGGCTCGAGGTCGTGCCGCAGATCACCCCCGAGGGCAACGTGATCATGCGCGTTCAGGTCAATCGCGACGCGGTCGGTCAGCTGACGCCGGCGGGTTTCGCGATCGACACCCGCGCGGTGCAGACCGAGGTGCTGGTGGAGAACGGCGGCACCGTCGTGATCGGCGGCATCTACGAGCAGTTCGAACGCAACCGCGTCAACAAGGTGCCGCTGCTCGGCGACATCCCCTACCTCGGCAACCTGTTCAAGAACACGTCGCGCACCAACGACCGCACCGAACTGCTGGTGTTCCTCACTCCGCGGGTCGTGTCCGACACCGCGGCCGTTCGGTGAGCACGGCGGCCGGTTCAACGATGAGTCTCGCCATGGGCATCTTCGACAAGCTCACCTCGCGGACGATCGCGGCCCTGGTCGCGCTGACGGCGACCGCACTGCTGTCCGGCTGCGGCGGGGCTGGTGCCGGTGCCGGCGGCACGACAAGCGGTGGCGCGTCCGGTGCGGGTCAGGTCGCCGACATCATCCTGTTCGCCGACAAGGCCTCGCTGCCGGCGACCGACGGGTCGACCGCGTCGACCGTCACCGCGCAGGTGAAGGACGCGCAGAACAACGTCGTGCGCAACCAGACCGTGAGCTTCTCGACCGCCGACACCGGCGTGGCGCTGTCGCCGGTCGGCAGCAGCACGCTCACCGACGCGTCGGGCCGGCTGTCGGTGCGGGTCGAGCTCGGCAGCGGCGCGGGTGCGCGCCGCAACCGGCAGGTGCCGGTGGTCGCGACCGCGGGCGGCGTCTCGCGGACGATGACGCTCGAGATCTCGGGCACCAAGGCGACGATCGCCGGCCCGGACACGCTGTCGTTCAACACCAAGGCCAACTACACGATCACGGTGGTCGACGGCGCGAACGTCGGGGTCGGCGACGTGCCGCTCTCGATCAGCTTCGATCGCGGGACGGTCACGCCGGCCAGCGCACGAACCGCCGCGAACGGTCAGGTGACGGTCGAGGTCCACGCGAGCCAGCCGGGCTCGGCGCAGGGCACGCTGCGGGTCGAGGGCATGGACATGGCCCCGCAGAAGTCGATCCAGGTGCTCGGCAACGACACGCCGTTCCTGTTCGTGACGCCGGCCGACGCCGCGCAGGTGGAGGTCAACCAGGACCAGGCCGTGCGCGTGCGCTTCAGCCGGCCCGACACGGTGCTGTCGGGCCGCCCGGTGCTGATCACCGCGACCCGCGGTCTGTTCGGTGGTCAGACCAGCGTGACCGCGATCACCGATGCCAACGGCGAGGCGATCGCGACCATCCGCTCCGGCTCTGCCGGACAGTCGACGCTCACCGCGGTGATCACCGTCGATTCCCCGCCGGCGACGAGCGAGCGGCTGACCACCTCGAGCCGCGTGGCCTTCGTGTCGCGGATTCCGTCGAAGATCGCGCTGTCGCCGGATCCCACGTCGATCGCCGCGAACGCGGTCGGGTCGTCGAGCAGCACCAGCCGGCTGATCGCCACCGTGCGCGACGCGAGCGACAACCCGGTGGCCGGCGCGCGGGTCGCGTTCACCGCAGTCGACCCGAGCGGCGGCCGGATCGAGCCGGGCGTGTCGATCACCGACGTCGACGGCCAGGCAACCGCGTCCTTCATCGCCGGACCGAACTCCACCGGCCCGAACCAGGTGGTCGTGCGGGCGAGCATCCTGGACACGCCATCGATCGCGGAAGAGCGCCGGATGACCGTGTCCGCGGTCGCGCTGTTCGTGGAGCTCGGTACCGGCAACCAGGCCGAGGTGCTCGACGTGACGTCCTATCGGATGCCGTGGAAGGCGATCGTGACCGACGCCAACCGCAACCCGGTGGTCGGTGCGCGGGTCACCGCGTCGCTCACCGCGGTGTCCTACTACAAGGGCATCTGGGTCTGGAACGGGACCGCTCACGTGCCGGTGCGCGCGACCGATCCGAACTCCAACCCGGTGCGCTGCCTGTCGGAGGACGGCACGCGCTCGCCCGATCCGCGCGCCCCCGGCACCCCGGAGTTCACGGTGGCGCCGAACAACCTGCTGGACGCGGGCGAGGATCGCAACGCCAACGGCCGGCTCGATCCGGGCAGCCCGGCTGCGGTGGTGCTCGAATCGGCCAACGGCGTGACCGATGCGAACGGCCTGGCCAGCGTCAGCGTGGTCTATCCGAAGAGCTTCGGCAACTGGGTCGACGTGGTGCTGCGGGTGACGATCGCCACCTCCGGCACCGAGAGTTTCGTCACCCGGGAGTTCACGCTGCCGGTGGTTGGCGCCGACGTCACGCAGCAGACCGTGGCGCCGCCGAACGTCGGAGCCACGGTGCCCGACGGCGACCCGGACGTGCCGCCGGCCCTGTGGGGGGCGCTGGTCGGGCCGTACGGCTACCGACCCGAGCAGGACGCCGCAACCTACGGCGGACGGCGCTACTGCATCCGGGCGGACTGAGACACCGCGCGCGTCGCCGGGGCCGACGGGCCGCCTGCGGGCGGCCCGCTCGTTTATCCTCCCGGCGATGAGCGAGCGCGAAGACGACGCGCCGGTGGTCCTGGTGGGCATGATGGGCGCCGGCAAGACCACGGTGGGCAGGCGCCTCGCGCGCCGGCTCGGCTGGCCGTTCGTCGACGCCGATCGCGAGCTCGAGACGCGGCTGGGCGTGCCGGTGGCGACGGTCTTCGAGCTCGAGGGTGAGGCCGGCTTCCGGCGCCGCGAGGCGGCGCTGATCGACGAGCTCAGCCGCCGCCGAGGGCTGGTGCTCGCCACCGGCGGCGGCGCGGTGATCACCGAAGCGAACCGCGAGGCGCTGCGGGCGCGGGGTCGTGTGGTCTACCTGCGCGCGTCGGTCGCGGACCTCTGGCATCGGCTGCGGCGCG
>JBIKMO010000411.1:0-3243 GCA_044359175.1 Burkholderiaceae bacterium
CGACGTGCACGTGCGCTCCCGCCATCAGCGCGGGGAGCACCCCCAGCCGGCTCGCGAGCCCGTGGAACAGCGGCAGCGGCGTGTAGAGCACGTCGTCGCGGCCCAGTTCGAGCGCGCGCAGGAACACCCCCGTGGACGCGAAGAAGTGGCCGTTGGGCATCACCACGCCCTTCGCGCGGCCGGTGGTCCCGGAGGTGTACATCACGCACTGCACGTCGGCGTACGTGCACGGCACCTCGGGGTCCGGCCCGTGCTCGACGCGCAGCGCGTCCCAGTCGAGGTAGCGGCCGGGCCCCTCGGGCAGGTCCAGCCCGGCGCGGCCGCCGACCACCGCGACCCAGGCGAGGCGGCGCAGCGTTCCGGCGGGCAGCGTCGCGAGCGCGGGCGCGAGGCTGCGGTGCACGACCAGCGCGGTGCTGCCCGAGTCGGCCAGCGTGTAGTCGAGCAGTTCGCCGTCGTAGGCCGGGTTCACCGGCACCCAGATCGCGCCGACCACGGCGGCGGCGTACCACGCGAAGACGAACTCGGCGCAGTTGGGCAGCAGCAGTGCCACCGTGTCGCCCTTGCCGGTGCCGTTCGCGCGCAGGCCGCGCGCGACCGAGCGCACGACGTGGTCGGTGTGCCCGAACGACCAGGTCCGGCCGTCGACGGTCAGGTAGGGGCGGTCGCCGTGCTCGCGGCCGGCGGCGCGCAGGATCGGACCGAGCACGCGGTCCTTCAGCGGGAGTCGATTCGGGTCCATCGTCCGTCAGGCGGGGCCGCGGTCGCGGCCGGGATCGGAGGGCCCGCGGGCGGGCCGGAACTGCGGGATGCCGAGCTCGGGCGTGCGGTCCTCGAACACCACCTCGAGCGGCAGCCCGCGCGCGAGCGCCGCGCCCTGCGCGTCGACGAGGTTGGCCGGCATCGTCGGCCCCTCGTCGAGGCGCACCAGCGCCACGTCGTAGGGCAGGTCGTTCGCGAACGACGGGAAGTACAGCCGGTGGAACGTGACCCACGACACGAGGGTCGCGCGGCCGCTGCACGGCGCCCACTCGAACGCGGTGGCGCCGCAGTCGGCGCACACCGGGGATGCGGGGAAGCGCCAGGTGCCGCAGGCGCTGCAGCGCTGCAGCGCGAGCACGTGGCGGCGCGCGGCTTCCCAGAACGGCCGCTCGAGCGCGGTGATCGCGGGCAGCGGCTTCGGCGGGACGGTGCCGGAACGGGGATCGGTCGGAGACGGTCCGGGCGGTGCGGCGGCGCTCATCGTCGTGCCTTCAGTGCCGTGCGTAGAGGACCGACGTCGCGACGTTGCCGCGGCACACGTACTGCACCAGGCGGGCGCCGTCCACCTGGCGCTCGCCGCACTCGCCGCGCACCTGCCGCACCGCCTCCACCTGGTGCAGCCAGCCCTGCATGTAGCTGTCGGACAGGTGCCCGCCGTGCGTGTTGACCGGCAGCGCGCCGCCCGGTCCGATGCGGCCGCCCTGCGTGAACTCGCCGGCCTCGCCCGGTGCGCAAAAGCCGAAGTTCTCCAGCGTCAGCCACACGTTGATCGAGAAGCTGTCGTAGATCATCAGCGCGTCGACGTCGTCGCGGCCGACCTCGGCCATGCCGTAGACCATCTCGGCGGCGCGCGGCATCGTGTCCCGCCACAGGCCGACGTTGGGCAGCGACGAGCCGCGGTAGGTGTCCTGCCGGCCGATGCCCTCGATGAAGGCCGGGGGCTTGCGCGCATCGCGCGCGCGCTCGGCCGACGTGACGATCAGCGCCACGCCGCCGTCGTTGATCAGGCAGTAGTCGTACAGCCGCAGCGGCGCGCAGACGTAGCGCGCGGCCAGGTACTGCTCGAGGGTCAGCGGCGTGCGCCGGATCGCGCCCGGGTTCAGCATGGCGTGCCGGCGCTGCGAGATCGGGACCGCGGCGAGCTGCTCCGGCGTGCTGCCGTAGGTGTCGAAGTGCAGCCGCGCCTGGAACGCGCTGGCGGCGCCCGGCGAGGTCAGCCCCAGGTGGTAGAACGCGCTGGAGTACTCGCGTCCGGGCGAGGTGGACGTGTCGCCGCCGTAGCGACGGCCCTCGGTGCGCGACGCGTTGCCGTAGACCAGCGCCACGGTCCGGCACAGCCCGGTGTGCACCCACATCGCGGCCTGCTGCACCAGCGCGCCGGTGGCCAGGCCGCCGACGTCGAAGTTGCCGCCGGCCACCGGGTCGAGGCCGATCATCTCGCCGAAGCGCGTGAAGCTGACGCCGCCCGGCCCCTGCACGATCAGCCCGTCGACCTCGTCCTTCGCGATGCCCGCGTCGTCCAGCGCGGCGACGAACGCCTGGTGCGCGAGCGTGTAGACGTCCTGGTCGGGGAAGGTGCCCTGCGGCGACGCGCCCACGCCCACGACCGCGGTGGTGGCGCGCATCGCGCGCAGTTTCCGGACGTCGGCTGGCATCGCGTGCGGTCCCGTCAGTGCGCCAGGATCAGCGCGCTCTTGTGCGCGGCCGCCCCGCCCGAGGTGACCAGGCAGGTGCGCGCGTCCGCCACCTGGCAGGTGCTGTCCCCGCGCATCTGGCGCACGCCCTCGACCACGAGGTTGAGCCCGTGCAGGTACGCCTCGGACAGCAGCCCGCCCGCCGTGTTGGACGGCAGCCGGCCGTGCGGCCAGCTCAGCCCGCCGGCCGCGGCGAACGGGCCGCCGCCGCCGGGCTCGCACAGCCCGAAGTCCTCCAGCGCCATCACGACCACCGCGGTGAACGCGTCGTAGATCTGCGCGACGTCGATGTCCGCGGGGGCGAGCTGCGCCATCCCGAACAGGATGCGGCCGAGGTCGCGGGAGTTGACCGACGCGTAGTCGGCCACCGGCATGTTGTGCGAGCCGGTCGGCCCCAGCCCCCAGCCCTTGCCGCTCGCCTGGGCGGCCGCGAGGATGCGCACCGGGTGGCGTCGCAGGTCGCGCGCGCGGTCGCGCGAGGTGACGATCAGCGCGCACGCGCCGTCGGTCTCGAGGCAGCAGTCGTACAGCCGGAACGGGTCGACGATCGGGCGCGCCGCCGCGTGGTCGGCGAGCGTCAGCGGCCGGCCGCGCTGCACTGCGCGCGGGTTGCGCTGCGCGTGCTCGCGGAAGGTCACCGCCACGTGCCCCAGGTGCTCGGCGGTGGAGCCGTGCTCGTGCATGTGCCGCCGGAACGTCAGCGCGACGAACTGCGCCGGCGTCATCAGCCCGTACGGCGTCATCCACTGCCCGCCCTGCGGCCGCTCGCGGAACTGGCCGTAGCGCT
>JBIKMO010000412.1:0-3237 GCA_044359175.1 Burkholderiaceae bacterium
GCGGCGAGGCAGGCTCGCCGAAACCCCGGCTCGTGCCCGCGGTTGAGCGGGCGGTGGGGGTGCTGGATGCACTCGCCGAAGCGCGCCGTCCGCAGTCGCTCGCCGACCTCGCTCGCGCGCTGTCGCTGCCGCGCAGCAGCGTCCACGGCCTGCTGGCGACGCTGGTCGCGCTTGGGCTGGCGCGCCGCAACGACGACGCGGAATTCTCGATCGGACCCAAGGCGCTGCGCTGGGCGGACGCCTACGGCAGCGGCCCGGACCTGCGCCGCGCGTTCGATGCACGGGTCGACGACCTGCCTGCGCTGCACACCGAAACCGTGATGCTCGCCGCGCTCGACGGCGCGGATGTGGTCTACCTCGCCTGCCGCCCGGGCAGCCGGCCACTCGCGGTCAACTTCCGCGTCGGCGGCCGCTTTCCCGCGGAGTGCACGTCCTCCGGCAAGGCGATGCTCTCGGCGCTGCCCGACGACGCGGTGCGCGAACGCCTGCAGCACACCGGGCTGCGGCGACTCACCCGCCACAGCCCGTCCAGCGTCGCCGCGCTGCTGCGGCAGCTCGCCTCCGTGCGCCGTATCGGCCACGCGATCGACGACGAGGAGACCGCCGAAGGCATGCAGTGCTTCGGCGCCCCGGTGCGCAGCGCGCGCAGCGACCGCCCGACCGCGGCGGTCGCGGTCAGCGTGATCAAGGCCGGGCTGGGGCCGCGTCGACGGGCCGAACTGGCCGAGGCGATCCGCACGCTGGCCGAACGGTTGTCGGCGGAACTCGGTGCGACGCCCCCGTCCGGCTCCGGCCCGAGCACGCCCCTGCGGCCGACCCGACCCGCCAGCGCGAGCTGAGCCCGGCAGCGGCCGTCGCCGGCGTGGACACACTCCATGCCCCCGCCGCCCCACCGCCCCACCGCCCCGCCGCCCCACCGCCCCACCGCCCCACCGTCACGCCACCCGCACCCCGGGATGATCCCCTCCACGGCCGGCTCGCCGCCGCACACCGACCGCCGCCCGCCCGCACCTGCGTGGCCCGTCCGCCACGGCCCCCGCTGCACGCCCCCCCGTCCGTCCGCCTGCGGCCGCGTCCCATCGGCATCCGGGCGTGCCGCCGCGGTCGCGGCGTAACCCAGGGGCGCTGGGCCGGGTACCTTCTCGAAGCCGTCACGGCGCGTCACTACGATCGATCCGACCGACCCGAGTCCTCGACGATGGCCTTCTCCGCCGACCGCCCCCGCCGACCCCGCTCGCGCTCGGTGCCCGTCCCGAGCCTGCTCGCACCGCTCGCGCTGGCCGCGGTCATCGCGCTGCTCGCCCCCGGCCTGGGCGGTGACGCGCTGTCCGACGGCATCAGCCGCGCCGCGCAGTGCGACCGAGCGATCGACGACGGACCGGGCCGCTGGTCCGACTGCGTCCAGCGACAGCGCGATGCGCTCGCCGGGCACCCGATCGCCGAGGCTGGGCTGCACTTCCACGCCTGGCGCGTCGCCGAACTGGCCACCGCCCAGGGCGTGCGCGGCGCGGCCGCGCTGCGCGACGCGCACCGGCGCCTGCTCGCCGACGCGCTCCGGGTCAATCGGCTCAGCGTGCACCGGCTGTGCAGCGCCGCAGGCACCGACTGCGAGAAGTGGGTCCAGCGGCTGGGCGACGCCGTCTGAGCGACGCCCGGGCCCGGGCCCGGCAACGTTGACGGCACGGCTGTGCCGCAGGCATCGTCCGGCATCGCCATCTCGAGGGCCTTCCGGATGAACGCGCCCCTGCCCGCCCGTGCCCTGCCCCACGCATCGCGCGACCGCCTGTGGCGGTCGCTCGCCGAGCTCGCCGAGATCGGCGCGACCGCCCGCGGCGGCGTGCGGCGGCTCGCGCTCACCGACCGCGACGCGCAGGGCCGCGCGCGGGTCGAAGGCTGGCTGCGCGAGGCGGGCTGCACGATCCGCCGCGACCGCATCGGCAACCTCTACGCGATCCGCCCGGGCACCGACCCGCAGGCCGCCCCGGTCGCGATGGGCAGCCACCTCGACACGCAGCCCAACGGCGGGCGCTTCGACGGCGCCTACGGCGTGCTCGCCGGCCTCGAGGTGCTGCGCGCGCTCGACGACGCCGGCGTGGTCACGCGCCGACCGCTCGCGGTGGTCGCGTGGACCAACGAGGAGGGCACACGCTTCCAGCCGGTGATGATGGGCTCGGGGGTGTACGCGAACGCCTTCGCGCTCGAGCACTGTCTCGGCCAGCGCGACGCCGACGGCACGACGGTCGCCGAGGCCCTCGCTGCGACCGGGCAGGCTGGTACCGACCCGCCGCCCACGTTCGACGCGTACTTCGAGGCGCACATCGAGCAGGGGCCGGTGCTCGAGGCCGCGGGCCGCACGATCGGCGTGGTGACCGCCGCGCTCGGACAGCGCTGGTTCGACGTGGTGATCGACGGTCAGGACGCGCACGCCGGGCCCACGCCGCTCGCGCTGCGCCGCGACGCGCTGCTCGCCGCGGCGCGGCTGGTGGTGGCAGTGCGCGAGATCGCGGCGGCCCACCCGAACGAGGCGCGCGGCACGGTCGGCCGACTGATCGTGTCGCCCAACTCGCGCAACGTGATCCCCGGACGGGTCGAGACCAGCGTCGATCTGCGCAACGCCGATGCGGCCACGCTCGAGGCGATGACCGGCGCGGTGCGCGACGCGGCCGCGCGGATCGAGCGCGAGGACCGGGTGTCGATCGCGCTGTCGCAGACCGCGCACTTCCGGCCGTGCCCGTTCGACGCGACGCTGCGCGCCTCGCTCGCCAGCATCGCCGAATCGCTCGGCTACGACCCGATGCACCTGCCGAGCGGCGCGGGCCACGATGCGGTCTACGTCGCGCGCACCTGCCCGGCCGCGATGGTGTTCGTGCCCTGCGAGGGCGGCATCAGCCACAACGAGATCGAGAACGCGAACCCCGACCACCTGTACGCCGGCTGCGAGGTGCTGCTGCGCGCGGTGCTCGCACGCGCAGACGGCTGACCGGCGCGCCGGCGCTGCGCGCGCCGGCAGGGCACCCGAGGCGGCCGCGCACGCGACGCGCCCGTCGCGTCGGTCCCGTCAGTCGCGCGAGGCACGCTCGGCGACGTCGGCGACGCGTGCGCCGGCCATCGCGACCAGCGCGTCGAAGCGGGTCTCGAATACCGCATTCGGCGTGCCCGCGGCGGCCCAGATCGTGTCGAACGCGCGCAGGCCGACGTCGACGAACGCCACCGGCGGCTCGCGGTGCGCCACCGGCG
>JBIKMO010000413.1:0-3236 GCA_044359175.1 Burkholderiaceae bacterium
TTGGCGCCGAGAGCGAAGTCGAGACGGTTCAGGCCCGGCCCCGCCGCATCAGCTGGGCGCGGCTGCTCGAGCGGGTCTTCGACATCGACGTGCGGCACTGCCCGAGGTGCGGCGCCGGGCAAGTGAAGATCATCGCGGCCATCCTCGAGCGGGCGGTGATCGGCACGATCCTCACCCACCTGGGGCTGGATCCGCAGCCGCCGCCCCGGGGCCGGGCGCGCGAGGCGGGGCAGGACTGAACCCGCCTGGGCCGCGCCGGCCCCGCCGCAGACACCCCACACATCATCACGGGCTGCCTTGCCCACCCGCAGGGGGCGCTGCGCGACTGGGCGGCCCGATGCCGAAAGACCAAGGGTCAACCCTCTGCTCGAGCTCGAAAGCGCTCTTTGCCGCTCCGCGCCCACCCCATGCAAACGGTCGATCACCTGCCGGATCAGCTCCATGCGAGCTCGTCGGCACCCAATCTTGGCACTTCAGGCGGCCGCAGCACGGTCCTCAGGGCTCACCTGGGCGTTGCTGAGGGCGGTTGAAACTCCTAGCCCGCCGCGGTGGGTACGCATGCGGTCGCGCTGATCGAGCAGGTGGCGGTAGACGGCGTGGGCGCAGGCGGGCGCATTGCGCTCCTCCAGAAGGGCAACACCGCGGGCGAGGTGTGGATGTCGGCGGCGCAGTCGGGGGCGAACGGATCGACGATCAGCGGCATTCAGCCGAGAAGCGGCAGTTGCCGAGGCGAAATTGGCGCGAGAGCCAGTGCTGGCGGCGCACGGCGTCGGCCTCGACCGCGACGCTGATGCAGTCCGACGGCGCCCAGCTGTCGGCGGGGATCGTGCAGACCGGCTCGGGCCTGACTGCGCTGATCACGCAGTCGGGCGTGTGGAAGGAGGCGAGCTTCATCCGGAACGGCGTCGGGCGCCAGGCGAACATCGTGCAGGGGGGCACGGCGGTGGGCGCACAGGCCAGCGCCGTGGAGATCCGCCAGTACGGCGCGGTGCCGCTGGCCGCGACGATCACGCAGCAGTCCGCCGGCAGCCGGATCGCGATCGTGCAGCAGTAGTCGGGCGGGGGCTGCATCCAGACCGGAATGTCGCGATGACCGTGCAGCACGCGGGGGCTGGATCGATTGTCAGAATTCGGCGATCCGCCGCAACCCGAGCGAGAACGGCCCCGCCTGCCGCTCCCCGACCAGCAGGCCGACCTGCCGCACGCGCGCCGGATCCAGGGGCGGCGCCCCCGGCACCACGCGCCCGCGCAAGCGCGCCTCGAAGGCCTCGAGCGGCAGCTCGACCGTCGTCCACCGTCCCGCGGGCGGCTCGAACGCGGCCTGGTACGAGCTCGTGTCGAAGCCTTCGCCGACGAACAGCGACAGCCGGTAGCGGCGTCCGTCGCCCAGCACCTCGAGCCGCCAGCCCTGCGTAGCCCGCCCGCCGATCGGCAGTGCGGCCGCGCGCACCGACGCGAAGCCGCCGCCGCGATCGAGCGAGAGCGTGCCTTCAAAGCAGGCGTGTCCCGCCGGATCGAAGCGCAGCCGGCTGCGCGAGACGCCGCCCATCACGCGGTCGTCGACCGCGGTCCAGCCGGCGACCGATTCCGGTCGATCGAATGCCACTTCGGTGAGTTGCGGCATCAGGCTCCTCGCCACCTAGGGTGGGTACCTCACGCCTGCCAACAAGCTCTCATGCGGGATCCTCCATCCGTCGTGCAGGCGCTTCACCCTCCGCAGGCTACTTGACGGATGTACTCGAGCGGCTGCCGACCCAGCCCAACTGGCGAATTGCGGAGCGGTTGACTCACCATTTCGAGGGAGGCTGGCGATGATCGCGGTGGTGTTCGTGGGGTCGGGCATGCTGGTGGGGCGACCGGCGTGATACCCGCGCCGCGCCTCACACTCCGCTCAGCACCGCGTCGATCGCATCGACCAGCACAGCACTCGATGCGCGCAGGCTCGCGACCGGCCGTCCCAGCAGCTTCGCCGGAATACCCGCCATCTCGTGCGGGTACATCACCACGTCCACACCCTGCACCTCGAACGCCGGGCACAGCCGCCTCGGCGCGGACTTCATCGTTTCGTCGCGCACCCGCAGCGGCGCGACGAGCCGCGTCGGCAGGTCGGCGAGCAGGTCATTCTGCAGGTCGACCACGTAGGGTACCCGGTCGCGCGTCGCCCGCTCGGGATTGCGATGGACGTCGAACTGCGCCATCGGCATTCAGAACGCGCGAAGCGTGGCGCCGAAGGTACCTTCGCGCTCGACCTGCTCGCGATACGCATCGAGCCACTCGCGGTGCGCCTCGACGAACTGCCTGCGGCGCGCCCGAAGGTTCGCGCCGGACGGCCGCGTCACCGACTCCCACTGCTCGAACGACACGATGACGGTGTCCGGCCGGCCGTCCTTCTCGACGATCACCGGACCCCGCTTCGCCTCGCTGCAGACCTGTCCGAACCGGTTCTTCGCGTCGGTCGCGCTGATTCTCATGCCCGTCTCGCATTGATGGCCAGTTTGGCCATCATACATCGGGCGGCGCGGGTTCTGCCCGTCGTGCGGTGCGCGGCGAATGTCGCAGACGGCGGCGCACCGGGTGGATCACGTCATCCCGCAGGTGCCGGTGCGGCAGTGGGTGCTTTCGCCGCCGATACCGCTGCGGCTGCTGTTGGCCGCTCAGCCCCAGCGGGTCACGCCGGTGCTGGGTGCGTATTTCGGCCGATCGTGACCGGCCGGTCCGGGATCATGACCGAGCGGTCCGAGGGTCGATGAAGGGTTGCGTGTGACCCCACTGCGGGGACATAGGCTCACGGCTTCTTGCCGCAGCCCGGATGCCCCCGCCACGGATGGACATATGCGTGATCAAGGACGTTTTGAGACTGAAGTTGCACGGCGGGCTGTCGCACGAGGCGATCGGGCGCAGCCTGTCGATCTCGAAGGGCGTGGTCGCGAAGTACGTGTCGCTGGCGGCGGCCGGCGGGCTGGACTGGGAGACGGTGTCGCAGCTGGGCGAGGCGGAGCTCGAGTGCCGGCTGCTTGGTCGAAGTGCCGAAGACAGCCGGGTGGTGGAGCCGGACTTCGGCCGGATCCACGTGGAGTTGCGCCGCAAGGGCGTGACGCTGACGCTGCTGTGGCAGGAGTACCGGGCGGCGCACGAGGGCAGCCGCACGTGGGGTCTGACGCAGTTCTGCGAGCACTACAAGCGGTATGCGAGGACGCTGCGCCGTTCGATGCGCCAGCAGCACCGGGCGGGCGAGA
>JBIKMO010000136.1:0-11390 GCA_044359175.1 Burkholderiaceae bacterium
GATCGACGTCGATGCGGCCGGGGACATCACGGCCGTGACGCCAGGCCTGAGAACCGGCGAGGTCGAGCGCCTCGCCGGACCGGTGCTGCCCGGCGTGCCAAACCTGCATTCGCACGCGTTCCAGCGGGCGATGGCCGGGCTGGCCGAGGTGAGCGGCGCGACGGACGACGACTTCTGGTCCTGGCGTGAGCTGATGTACCGGTTCGCCGCGCGGCTTGCACCCGCGCAGGCGCGCGCCATCGCGATGCACCTGTACGTCGACATGCTCAAGCACGGCTACACCGCCGTCGGCGAATTCCACTACCTCCACAACGGCGGCGCCGACATGCTGGCGCACGTCCTCGAAGCTGCACGGGCGTCGGGCATCGCGATCACGCTGCTGCCGGTCGTCTATCGCTGGTCCGGATTCGGATGCAAGGCCCTGCTGCCCGGCCAGCAGCGATTCCAGGCCAGCCCGGCCTTCGTACTGGACCTGCTCGAGACCTTCCGCCCCCAGCTCGGACCGGACGTGCGTGGGGGCGCTGCACCGCATTCGCTGCGCGCCGTCGATCCGGGGTCGCTGCGCGAACTGCTCGCGGGGCTGCCGCACGACGCCCCCGTCCACGTGCATGCGGCCGAGCAGACGAAGGAGGTGCAGGACAGCCTCGCCGCGCTGGGCCGGCGTCCGGTCGAATGGCTGCTCGAGAACGCGAACGTGAATGCCCGATGGTGCGTCGTGCACGCCACCCACATGACGCCCCAGGAGACCCGCTCACTCGCCGCATCGGGCGCAACCGCAGGGCTCTGCCCGACGACCGAGGCGAATCTCGGCGACGGGCTCTTCCCGTTGCCGACCTACCGCGATGCGGGCGGTCGCTGGGGCATCGGGAGCGACAGCCACGTCTCGAGGGATCCGGTCGAGGAGCTGCGTTTGCTGGAGTACGGACAACGGCTTGCCCATCGCCGTCGCAACGTGGTGTCGGGCGGAGCCTTCACCGCCGTCGGTACGACGCTCTGGCTGGAGGCGGCCCAGGCCGGCCGCGCGCTCGGCAGACCGATGGGCGCGATCGCCCCGGGCCACCGCGCGGACCTCGTGATCCTGGACGACACCCGGCCCGACCTCGCGAACCGCTCCGGCGACGCGATCGCGAACGGCCTGATCTTCTCCGGCGCGAGCGGTTTGGTCCGTGACGTCATGGTCGGCGGCCGCTGGGTGCTGCGCGATGGCCGCCACCCCCAGGAGGACGCGGCCGCCGCAGGCTACCGGCAGGCGATGGCCGAGCTGCTGGCCTGAGGCGGTCGCGGCGGCGTGCCCACCACCGGGGGCGCGGCCCTTACCGACCCGGACCACACGCCGCGAGCCCGGTCACGCGAAGCGCCCGAGAGGCCGACCGGCGCGCCCGTCCGCTCGCCTCGCGTTCACTGCGCAGGCTCCCGACCCAGCAACCCGCGCAGCGCCGAATCGATGAACCGCGTATCGACGGGACTCTGTCCGGATGCGCACATGTGCCCCCAGATCGTCGGGATTTCCTCGAGCACGCATCGTCGGATCAGAGGCTGCTCGGCGAGATTGTCGGCCGTCCGGAAGTAGAGGTCCGTGCGAGCGGGCATGAGCAGCGTGTCCGCATCGATCGCCTGCAGCGCGCTGCGCAGATCGCCGCGGTGCCGGTCGTTGGCGCTGATGTCGTGGTGGATCCACGTCCAGGTCATCGACATCAGGTTGTTCGCATCGCGTTGCTCGAACAGGCGATCCCAGTAACCCGCGAGATAGGACTCGAGCGTGTCGAACTCGCCCATGCCAAGGTGCAGACCTTCCCGATACCAATCCTGGCTGTAGGCCCACCCGGCATAGATACGACCCACGGCCCGCAGCCCCCCGAGCGGCGGGGTGCGGTACTCGCCTCCCGCCCACGCGGCATCGGCCCGGATCGCCGCGCGCAGGCTTTCCAGGAACACGGCGTTGTGGACCGCCGTTCGCGCAGCACCGCAGATCACCGCAAGGCGCGAAACCCTGTCGGGATAGCGCGCGGCCCACTCGTAGGCCTGCTGTGCCCCCATCGACCAGCCGACGACCAGCGCCAGCCTGGAGATGCCCAGCACCTCGCTGACCAGCCGATGCTGGACCCGCACTGCGTCGGCGATGGTGACCGAGGGGAAGCGCGGCCCGTCGAACGGTGCCGGCGTATTGGACGGCGAGGACGACAGTCCGTTGCCGAAGAGATTCGGCACGATCACGCACCATCGCCCGGGATCGAGCGCCTTGCCGGGCCCGATCAGGAACTCGTTCTCGCGGTGCGTGGCGCCGAAGCGCGTCGGGAACAGGATGGCATTGTCGCGGGCACGGTTGAGCTTTCCGTACGTCGCATAGACCAAGCGCGCGGCGGGAATGGTCGTGCCGTCGTGCGTGATCAGAGGGCCGACATGCTCGGCGATCGCGACGTCCACGGGGTCAGTACATCCTCAGGTAGCGATCGCGCTCCCACTCGCTCACGTGATTCTGGAAGCTCAGCCATTCACGCTCCTTCTGCGCGAGCCAGGCGCCGCTCATCGATTCCCCGAAGACCCGGGCCGCGAGCGCATCCTCCCGGAACGCCTCCAGGGCCTCGCCCAGCGATCGGGGCAACATACCCACCCCCAGCCGCCGGAGTTCCTCCGGGCTCTTGAGGTACATGTTGTCGCGGTTCGGCGGCCCGCTGTCGAGGCCCTGCTCGATGCCCTCCAGGCCCGCGGCGAGCACGAGCGCGGCACCCAGGTAGGGATTGCACGCACTGTCGGCCGCTCTGAGCTCCATGCGTCCTCCCGCCCGGGGGATCCTCACGGCGTTGGTCCGGTTGTTGTTGCCGAAACAAGCGAAGACCGGTGCCCAGGTGAACTGGCTCATCGCGCCCTGCTTCACCAGCCGCTTGTAGCTGTTGACGGTGGGCGCGACCACCGCCGTGATCGCCGGCAGGTGCCGGACGACGCCGGCCACGAACTGGTAGCCGAGCGCGGACAGTCCGCAGCCCTGCGGATCGCTCGGATCGTCGAACAGGTTGCGGCCCGTCGTCGCATCCGCCAGCGAGATGTTGAAGTGGGCTCCGCTGCCGGTCTTGTCGGCGAAGGGCTTGGGCATGAAGCTCGCAAAGCAGCCGTGACGCGCCGCGATCTGGCCCGCCATCATCCGGAAGAAGACGTAGCGATCCGCGGTCACGCGGCCGTTTGCGTAATTGAAGTCGATCTCGAACTGCCCGTTCCCGTCCTCGTGGTCGAACGAGTAGACGCCCCAACCGAGGGTCTGCATCGCCTGCACCAGCTCGCCGAGCCAGCCCAGGTTGTCCAGCGCGCCACGCGCGTCGTAGCACGGCAGGCGCAGCTGGTCGCGATCGGCTCCCGGTACGATCTTGCCGTCCACCTCACGAAGCACGTAGAACTCTGCCTCGATGCCGAGCTTGAACACGTAGCCGTGCTTGCGCGCCCGCTCCTCCTGGAAGCCGAGGATGTTGCGGCTGCACGCATCGAAGGGCTTTCCGTGGCACCACAGGTCGCTGGCGAACCAGGCGACGTCGGTCTGCCAGGGCAGCACGGTGCACGACTCCCGATCCGGATGCGCGGCGACCTCCTCTTCGGAGACGTCCTGCGGCACCCCCTCGAGAGCGGCTCCGGTGTACAGCTCCGACCCCTCGAGCATGTGGCCGAGATGATCGATCGGGACGAACTTGGCCTTGCTGACCCCGTGCATGTCGACGAAGCTCGCCATGCAGTACTTCACGCCCTTCTCCTGCAGTGCGCGTTGCAGCAGTTCAGCAGCAGCCATGAGTTGCTCCGGATCGGTGGACCCAATATGTATCGACTGTACTTTACTTGTCTATATATTTCATCGGACGCATCGAGGTGCCCGCATCGGGCGCAGCGCTGAACCCTCGGAGCGCTCAGCGACGCTCGGGCCTGAAGCGCCCCGCGAGGCGGTAACGGTTGCCTGGATGGAACAGATCGGCCTTGCTGGCGACCAGACTGCCGACCCACGTCCGCCTCCGCAGCAGCAGGCAGGGCTCCCCGAGCTTCATGCCCAGCGCGCGACGCACGCGCGCATCGGGAATGGTCGCCTCGATCACGTGCTCGACTGCGTCAGGCTGACCGAAACTTGCGAGGAACGCGTTCGGCGACACCCTGGACAGATCCTGATCGAGGTACCCCGGCGCGAACGACGGGTTCACGAACCGGTCCTCGAGCTGCACAGCCACCCGGTTCTCCAGGTGCACGACGATGGAGTGGAAGACTTCCGCGCCCAGAGGCAGGCCGAAGGCCTCCGACAGGTCCTCGTCGATGCGTTCCGATCGCAGCATCAGCACTTCGGCGTCGTGCGAGTGGCCACGCTCGCGGATCTCGTCCGCGATGTTCCTCACGTCGAGCAGCGTGGATTGCGGCTTCGCCGGCGCGACGAACGTGCCGACGCCCGCGGTTCGGACGACGACGCCCTCCTGGGAGAGCTCCCGGATCGCCCGATGCACCGTCAGGCGCGACAGCCCGAACTGCACGCTGAACTCGCTCTCCGACGGCAGGCGATGCCCCTCGGACCAGACGCCCGCGGTCACCTGATCGAGGACGTAGCGCTTCACCTTCTTGTACATCGGGATCGCGCCCGACTGCAGACCCGCCCCTTGCACGCGTGCCGGGCGAGGTCTCGCGCTCGCTGTCGAACTGCGGCTCTTCAAGGAAGACGATCCTGGTGCAGGCGGAGACGAATTATATCGCCTCCCCCCCTGCGATCACCCCGGCGGCGCGAAGCGCAACCAGCTCCGCCTCGCCCAGATGCAGCACCGTGCGCAGGACCTGCACCGTATGTTCGCCGAGCTGCGGCGCCGAAGCGACCGGTCCGTCCGGCCGGTCCGAGAACTTCACCGGTTGCGGGACGACGGCGTCCAGACCGCGACGTCCGGGCGGCGCGGCCTTCAGCAGTCCACGCTGCTCGACCTGCCCGCTGTTCATCACGTCGGCGAGGTTCCAGATCGGCGCGCAGGGGACCCCACCCTTTCGAAGCGCATCGATCACGTCCTGCCGCGAGCGCGTCGCGCACCACTGCTCGATCACCGAACGCAGCCGCGCCTCGTTCCGGTTACGGTCCGCGTTGGTCGTGAACATCGGGTCATCGACGAGATCCGGCCGGCCGATCGCGCGCGCCAGCGCGTGGAACGCGGGGTCGCCGAGGCACACCAGGGCAACGTCGCCGTCGCGGGTCGAGAACGTGTCGCACGGATAGGTCTCGGGGTGCCGATTGCCGACGCGTCCTGGAAGCTCGCCGGTCGCCAACATCCGGCTCAACGGGGTGACCAGCATCGAGAACATACAGTCGAGCATCGCCACGTCCACGTGCCGGCCGCGACCCGCGCGCTGCGCATCGTGGAGCGCGGCCAGGATCCCCCAGGAGGCGAAGATGCCGGAACAGATGTCCGCGAAACTCTCGCCGACGGCCAGGCCGCGCCCGTTGCGCTCGCCGGTCACGCTCATCAACCCGCTCATCGCCTGGACGACGAGATCGTAGGCGGGAAGCCGCGCGAGGGGCCCGGTCTGCCCGAACCCGGAGATGCTCGCGTAGACCAGTCTCGGATGGGCGCCCGCCAGCGTCGCGTAACCGAGACCGAGCCCGTCCATCACCCCCGGCCGGAAGTTCTCGACCACGACGTCGGCCGTGCGGGCGAGGGCGATCACCAGCTCGACGGCGCGTGGGTCCTTCAGGTTGAGCGCGATGCTCTTCTTGCCGCGATTCAGCAGCGAGTAGTACGAGCTCACGCCCTCGACATGCGGAGCGACGTGCCGCGAGATGTCGCCTTCCCCGGGCTGCTCGATCTTGATCACCTCCGCGCCCAGGTCGGCCAGCATCGCCGTGCAGTAAGGTCCCGACATCACGCGGCTGAAGTCCAGGACCCGCAGGCCGCCGAGCATCTGCGCCGAGGAGGGGTTCATGGCTGCTCCCGTGCGGCGTGGCGGTCGATGCGAAGCGCCAGCCTGCCCAGCGAGCGACCCGAAGACAGGTGCTCCAGAGCCGCAGGCAGCTGTGAGAAGGCGAAGCGGTCGTCCACCACGGGTGCGATCGAGCCGGCGGCCGCCAGCTCGAGCAACCGCTCCCAGGTCCGCGCGAGCAGGTCGTCGTCGCGCTCGATGTCCCAGTAGACGCCGATGGCGGACGCCCGCTTGAGCAGCAGGCGATTCGCGGGAATCGCGGCGATGTTCCCCGATGCGAATCCCACGATCAGGAGCTTGCCGCCGCGCGCCAGGCAGCGCAGGCTGTCGGTCGTCACCTCGCCCCCCACGGTATCCACGACCACGTCGACGCCCTCGTCGTCGGTCAGAGCGTTGACGACGGCGGACCAGCCCGCCTGCCGGTAGTCGACGCACGCATCCGCGCCATGCCGGACGGCGAGGTCGCGCTTCTCTACGGTCCCCGCCGCGGCAATGACGATACACCCCAACGCCTTGGCGATCTGCACGGCTGCGAGCCCGACACCACCCGCGGCCGCGTGCACCAGTACCTTCGCGCCCGGCCTCACCGCCGCGCACTCCGCCAGCGCGATCATCGCCGTGGCATAGCCGACCGGCAGTGCCGCGGCTTCGCGCAGCGCCACGCGATCGGGCAGCGCGATCGCGGTCCGCTCCTTCACCACCGCGTATTCGGCGAACCCACCGGTCTTCAGCTCGCTCGCGATGCGCCGTCCCGGCAGCAGGTGCGCGCCGGGCGGCGCCCCGACCACGATTCCGGAGATCTCGTGACCGGGAATGAAGGGGCGCGCAGGACGCACCTGGTACTTGTCCTCGACCATCAGACAGTCGGCGACGTTCAGGGTCGCATAGTGGACCGCGACCAGCACCTCGCCCTCCCGGGGCTGCGGCACCGGCACGTCGTTCAGCTGGAGCGCCCGCAATCCCGGCGCCGTCGATTGCCAGGCGAGCACGCTGTCAGGCCGCCGAAAGCCGCCGCGCGATGTGGCGCTGGAAGTGGCGAACACTCTCCTCCCAGAACGGCGAGAACTTCATCGCCTGCGCCGACGCACCCGCCGACGACAACCCTCTCTGTACCCGCCGAATCGCGGACAGGTCCTCGCCGCGGATCTCCAGCCAGAAATCGACGATCTCCGTGCAGGCGCGGTGCACGTCCTCCGAGGCCTGCGCGTCGCTCGCGAAGTACCACGCCGAACGCCATCGGGTCTCGGTGGCCGACACCGGCGTCCAGATCGTCCGGACCACGTGGTCCTCGAGAACGTTGATCGCTGTTGCAGGGAACAGCAAGAAGATGTCGTTCGGGACCGCTCCGGCCGGCGGCATGCCTGGCAGTCTGGCCAGAGGCGAGGCGACCGCCTTCTCCGCACTCGCTGGAAGGAGCCCGGTGAATCCCATGACGTCGTCCTGCAGCACGTCGACCCAGGTCGGTCGACCCTGCGCGTCGACCCGGTAGGTCAGGCTGCGGTGGAGACAGGCCTCGTGATACACCTCCAGGAAGCCTTCCAGCACGACTTTCCAGTTGGCAGGAATCACCCGATCCCGATGCGCGAACGGCCGCCTCGAGCCGAGCAGATCGAGCGTCTCCCAACGCCGCGCCAGCGGCGCCACGTAATCCGCGAGCGGCGGTGCACGACCGTCGACGTTCACGAAGATGATGTCTTCCCATTCCCCGCATGCGATCGGCGTCAGAGCCTCGGCGTCCGCGTCGAGGGACCCCAGCTTCCCGCCCCCCGGGCCCTGCCACATGGGCGCGAGCAGCAGCCGCCCGTCCAACGCATAGGTCCAGCCGTGATAGGGACACGTCAAGGCCTTCGCGCCACTCGCCGGCGCGTCGATGACGATGGACCCGCGATGCCGGCAGACGTTGCTGAATCCGCGCACGCAGCCGTCCGAGCCGCGGACCACGAGGATCTCCGCGCCAGCGACGGTCACAGGCATGGCGTCGCCCGCGTTGGGAACGTCATGGGAGAAGGCGACGCTCATCCATCCGGCGCGAAAGAGTCGCTCCTGCTCGTAGGCAAAGATCTCCGGTGCCACGTAGGCTGCGGCCGGCAACCCCCGCGCCTCGGCCAACGGCCGCTCCAGCGTAGCCAAGCTCTCGCGCACTGCATTCAAAACGCTCACTGCCCCCCCCAAGACCGGACGATCCTCCAGCAAGACGCTGTATAGACAAATCTATACTACGTGGTACCCCTGCGGCAACCAACCGGCCCCGACCTGCCCTTCGGGCAGCGAGTGAACCAGGCGGCCGATGAGCGGCCAGGAATGCCGCGCCAAGAAGGTCGGGCGACGACCCGTCGGCCTCAGTCAGCGTGCCTGCGCCCCGCCTCGCCGGCGATCGTCGCGGATCCTGCCTGCGGCGGCTCTGCGGCCGCCCTCAGCGTGGCGTGCGCCGCCTCCTCGTCCTCGAAGAACGCCCGAGCGCCGATCTCGGCGTGCAGTCCGGTGGCCTGCAGCACGCGCACGACCTGCGGCTTCAGGCCGGCGAACACCAGCCGCACGCCGAGCGCATCGAGCCGACGGTGCAGCTGGCGCAGCATGTCCTCGCCGGAGGCGTCGATCTCGTTGATGCCGCCGCCGGCCACGAGCAGGGTTCGCGCCCCCGGATGGTCCGAGGCAGCCTCCAGCACCGCGTGCTCGAAGGCGGGCACGTTCGCGAAGTAGAGCCGCCCGTCGAAGCGGATCGTGACCACGCCGCCCCGGTCGGCTGCATCGGCGGGGCCCTCGATGGGGAGGTAGCTCACGGTCACCCGAGGCGACATCGTGCGATACAGGAACAGCACGATCGCCAGCCCGGTCCCGATCAGGATCCCGACGTCCAGGTGCGGCGCGAACGCGAGGGTGGCGACGAAGGTGACGAGCGCGCACAGACCGTCGTGGCGATGGGCTTGCCACGCGTGCCGCATCGCCGCGAAGTCGATCAGACCGATCACCGCGACCACGATGGTCGCCGCGAGCACGGCCTGCGGCAGGTGGTACAACGCCGGGGTCAGGAACAGCAGCGTCACCAGCACGATGCCGGCCGACACCACCGAGGACAGGCCGGTGCGCGCCCCCGAGGACAGATTCACCGCGGAACGCGAGAACGATCCGCTCACCGGATAGCTCTGCGCGACGCTGCCGACCAGGTTCGCGAGCCCCTGGCCCACCAGCTCCTGGTTCGGGTCGATGCGCTGGCGCGTTCGCGTGGCCATCGCCTTACCGATCGAGATCGACTCCATGAAGCCCACCAACGTGATCACGAACGCGGTCGACAGCAGCATGCGGAACGTGCTCCAGTCGAGCTGCGGCAGCGCGAACGCCGGCAGGCCCTCGGGAACGCGGCCGACGACCTCGCCGCCGCCGGACAGCACGACCGTGTCGGCGCCGATGCGATGGATGCGCCAGCCGGTGCCCATCGGCCCGGACCCGGCAGCACCGAACGACACGGCGCCCTCGGGCGAGCGCTGTTCGTGCAGTACGAGGCGGCCGAGCGCCCGAGCACGCGCCCGGTTCTCGTCCTCGTGCGCGCGCATCTCCAGCCGCAACACCTGGGCCCGGTGCTCGAGCGCGAGCGCCTGGCGGCGTGCGTCGGGCGAATCGGCGCCGAGGCTGCGCCGCTGCGCCGACCCGGCGTCGATCTCGGCGCCCAGTCGCCGGATCGCCTCGAGGCTGCGCGCGTACGCGTCGGCGAGCGCCCGGGCCTCGGGGTCGACGATCTGTGCGATCGGCACCTCGGCGCGCCGCTCGAACCCGGCCAGCCAGCTCACGCAGGTGCCGATCACCACGGCCGCGAGCACCGCGGGCACGGCCGGCAGCAGCCGGCGCAGCCCGAGCATCAGCAGCATCGCACACACGCCCATCGCCAGCGTCGGCAGATGGGTCTCGCCCAGCCGCTGAAGCACGCCCCACACGTCGGCGAGGAACTGGCCGGTACGCTCCATCGGCACGCCGAGCAGCTTGTTCAGCTGCGACAGCGCGATGATGATCGCCGCCGCGTTCGTGAACCCGACGATCACCGGATGCGACAGGAAGTTCACGATCGCGCCGAGCCGCAGCAGACCGAGCGCGAGCTGCAGCAGCCCGACCATCAGCGCGAGCGCGATCGCCAACGCGACGAACCCCTCCGAGCCCGGCGCGGCGAACTGCGCGAGCGACGCGCCGGTGAGCAGCGACACCATCGCCACCGGGCCGGTCGCCAGGTGCCTGGACGAGCCCCACAGCGCACCCACGATCACCGGCAGGAACGCCGCGTACAGCCCGTAGTACGCCGGTAGCCCGGCGAGCTGCGCGTAGGCCATCGACTGCGGCACGAGCACCAGGCCGACGCTCGCCCCGGCGATCAGGTCGGCGCGTACCGTTCCGGGCGCGAGCGGAAACCACTGCAGGAACGGCAGCAGTGCGCGCACCCACCCCCTCGCGGGGACGCGCGCCGCGGGCCGGGAGTCGGATCGGGGGGGTCCCATGCATCGTCCTGATCGAAGCGCACCGGGGCGCGGGCCGGGCACGCCGGGCGGGCGCTCGAGGCGGCACCATACCGGCGCGCGGCCGATCCGTCATCTGCGCGGCACGCGCGACGGCTGCGGACGCCCGCCCGCCGTTCCGTCTTCGCCCACGCCGATCGACACCGGGTTGCGAACGTCCCTAGCATGGGCCGCGCTGCCCGGTCAGGCGACCGGCCCCGGCCCCGTCGAGGAGATCCGCACGATGAGCGACGAACATCTGCTGGCCGAGCGCGATGGCGCCGTGCTGCGGCTGACCCTGAACCGACCCGAACAGCGCAATGCGATCAGCCCGGCGGTGTCGGCCGGCCTGCTCACGCACCTGCGCGGTTGCCGGGGCGACGCGACGCTGCGCGCGATCGTGATCAGCGCGGTTGGCGACAAGGCGTTCTGCGCGGGCGCCGACCTCGGAACCGGCAAGGCGTTCCGGTTCGACTACGCCGAACCGCGACTGCCCATGCCCGAACTGTTCCGCGCAGCGCGCGCCTGCGACGTTCCGATCGTCGCCCGCGTGAACGGCACGTGCATGGCCGGGGGCATGGGCCTGCTCGCGATGTGTGACCTGGCGATCGCCGCCGACCACGCGGTGTTCGGCCTGCCCGAGGTCAAGGTCGGGGTCTATCCGATGCAGGTGCTCGCGGTGCTGCAGCACCTGGTGCCGCGCCGTGCGCTGCTGGCGCTGTGCCTCACCGGCGATCCGATCGACGCGCACGAGGCACGCGCGATCGGCCTGGTCAATCGCGTGGTGCCCAAGGACGGCCTGGATGCGGCGGTGGATGCGCTGCTCGCGACGCTCGCCGAGCGCTCGCCCACCGCGATCCGCCGCGGCCGCTACGCGCACTACGCGATCGAGGCGTTGTCGTTCGAGGAGAGCCTGATGTTCATGGAGGGCCAGATCGGACTGCTCGCGGCGACCGAGGACGCGGTCGAAGGCCAGCTGGCGTTCCGAGAGAAGCG
>JBIKMO010000414.1:0-3208 GCA_044359175.1 Burkholderiaceae bacterium
CGACGCGGCGCCCGATCCGACGGGCACCCCGCCCGGGCGAGGCACAGAAGGCAGCCGCCGGATCCGCGGCGCGATGGCCGACGGTGGCTGCGAACGTTGCGACCGCATCGATCGCGCGTGAGGCCGGCCTCGACCGCGTCCGGCCCGTTCGCTGCCGCGCACGTGGTTCGCCGCATCGCGAACGCGCACCGACGCTGACCACCCGTCCTCCCCCCCCACGCGCGGCGGCCCGCTCGCCCACGCGACCTCCTCGCATCCTTCGTCGTCGTCCGAACGGGTCGCGGCCGGGCCTCGATCGACCGTCCGTCGGTCGGAACGTGCAGATCGTCACGGCGGCCGCGACTCCGCGTTCCTAACCTCCACGGGCGATCCGCGAGGAGATGGGCGACCGCGCGAGGACGCGCCGGCCGAGGCTGGCGACGACCGCGCGACCGAGCACCGGACCCCGACGCGCTCGCGTCCCGAGCATCCCGTCGAGCCGCCCCATGCACATCGTCCGCGCCCCGCGTTACGGCCGCCTCATCGTCCTCGGCACTGCGACCGTGTGGCTCGCCGCGTGCGGCGGCGGCCACGACCCCGAGCAGGCCACGGCGCACCAGGCGGCGCAGGACGCGCAGGTCAACGCCCAGGACCTGCAGCCGCGCCGCAAGGCGGTGGATGCGGCCACCGCCGCGCGCGCCCGCTGGACGCTGCCGCAGAGCCTGCCCCTGGTGCCGGTGTCGGCCGCGAACCTGCCCGACGGGCGCGTGCTGCTGTGGTCCGCCGAGGAGCGGTTCTCGTTCGGCGCGGCCACCGGGCGGACCTATACGATCACGCTCGACCCGGCCCACGGCACGGTGTCCGAGCGCACGGTCACCGAGTCGGGCCACAACATGTTCTGCCCCGGTACCGCGTACCTGCCCGACGGCCGGCTGCTGGTCAACGGCGGCATCAGCGCCGCGAACACCAGCCTCTACGACCCGGCGACCGGCACGTGGTCCCGCGACGCGACGATGAAGATCGCGCGCGGCTACAACGCGAGCACACTGCTGCAGGACGGCTCGGTGCTGACGCTGGGCGGCTCGTGGAGCGGCGGCTCGCGCAACAAGCACGGCGAGGTTTGGACGGCCGCGGCCGGATGGCGACGGCTGCCGGGCGTGCCGGTCACGCCGTTCCTGCAGGCGGGAGGATCGTGGGGCGGCGACTCGCACATGTGGCTGATCCCGGCGGGCAACGGCCGCGTGCTGCACGCCGGCCCGCAGGTGCAGATGGCCTTCATCGACACGACCGGCAACGGCGCGGTCACGCCGGTCGGTCCGCGCGGCGACGACGCCAACGCGCTCACCGGCATCACGGTGATGTACGACGCGGGCAAGATCCTGAAGGCCGGCGGATTCAGCGACGTGAACGGCAACAACACGTCGAGCGCCACGGCGCACGTGATCGACGTGAACGCCGGCGCCACGACGCGCCGCGTCGGATCGATGCGCTACGCGCGCTCGTTCCACAACAGCGTCGTGCTGCCCAACGGCCAGGTGGTGATCGTGGGCGGCATGACCCGCGCGATCGGTTTCTCGAACGACTACGCGGTGCTGCCGGCGGAGATCTTCGACCCGAGCACCGAGACCTTCACCGCGCTGCCGGCGATGCGCACGCCGCGCAACTACCACTCGGTGGCGCTGCTGCTGCCCGACGGGCGCGTGCTGTCGGCCGGCGGCGGCCTGTGCGGCTCGGGCTGCGCGGCGAACCAGCCGAACTTCGAGATCCTGTCGCCGCCCTACCTGTTCAACGCCGACGGCTCGCCCGCGGTGCGCCCGACGATCTCGAGCGCCCCGGCCACGCTCGGCTACGGAAGGCGCGTCCGCGTGAACGCCGACGCGGGCGTGGTCGCGTTCGCGATGGTGCGGCTGTCGTCGACCACGCACACGGTCAACAACGACCAGCGCCGCGTGCCGGTGCCGTTCCGTACGGTGCGTCGCGGCGTGTTCGAGCTGGAGATCCCGTCGAACCCGGGCGTGCTGCTGCCCGGACCGTGGATGCTGTTCGCGATGAATGCGCAGGGCACGCCGTCGGTGGCGCGCACGGTGCGCGTCGCGCTCGACGCGGCGCCGGTGCTCGCCAACCCGGGCGATCAGGGCGGTGCGGTCGGCGCACCGGTGGCGCTGCAGCTGCGCGCGACCGACGCCGCCAACCGCCCGCTCGTCTGGTCGGCCCAGGGCCTGCCTCCGGGCCTGATGGTGAACGCGGCCACGGGCCTGGTCTCGGGCACGCCGACCGCCGCCGGCCGGTACGTCGCGACGGTGTCGGTGGGCAACGGCCTCGACACGGTGAGCACGTGGTTCGTCTGGAGCGTGGGGGTCGCGGGCTCGGCCCGCTACCTGCGGCTCGAGGCGCAGTCGGAGGTCAACGGCAATCCATGGGCGTCGGTCGCCGAGCTCGACGTGCTCGACGGCGGGGGCAACGTGCTGCCGCGCACCGGCTGGGTCGCGTCGGCGAGCAGCCAGCAGGCGCCCGACTCGACCGCCGCCGCGGCGATCGACGGCAGCCTGGCGACGCTCTGGCACACGACGTGGCGCGAGGCCGACCCGCCGCACCCGCACTGGCTGCAGGTGGACATGGGCAGCGCGAGGACGGTGGGCGCCGTCCGCGTGCGCCCGCGTCAGGACGTGCCCAACGGCACCATCGGCCGCTACCGCCTGTTCCTGAGCGCCGACGGCGTCAACTGGGGCCTGCCGGTGTCGCAGGGCGACCTCGCGATCCAGGGCGCGTGGAACCTGGACAAGACGATCACGGTGCTGGCCAATCGGCCGCCGCTGTGGGGCACGATGCCGCGGCCGGTGCTGGTGCGGGGCACGGTGGCGAGCTTCGCGCTGCAGGCCACCGATCCGGACGGCGAGGCGCTCGCGTTCACTGCGACGAACCTGCCCGGCGGGCTCGCGATCGACCGGACCACCGGGCGTGTGTCGGGCACGCCCACCGCGTCGGGCGACTTCGCCGCGACCGTGATCGTCACCGATGCGCGCGGCGCGAGCGCCAGCGCGACGCTGTCGATCTCGATCGACGAGCCGCCGATCGCGGTCGACCCGGTGCAGACCTCGACCGGCACCGCCGGCGCGGCGATCAGCTGGACGGCGCGCGCGACCGGCGGCACCGGCCTGGTCTACCGCTGGGACTTCGGCGACGGCACGCCGGCGACCGCGTTCACGCCGTCGAACACCGCCACCCACAC
>JBIKMO010000415.1:0-3195 GCA_044359175.1 Burkholderiaceae bacterium
GGCCGAGGTCGAGACCGGAGGCACGCGAGCGGACGCGGCGGGTGCGACCGCAGCCGCCGCGGGTGTCGGCGGCGTCGGAGCCGGGGTCGGCTCGGCCGCTGCCGGACGGGCCGCGGCCTGAGACGCCGCAGCGGGTGCGGCGGGTGCGGCCGGTGCGGGAGCGGAGGCTGCGGCCGGTACCGGCGCAGCCGCTGAGTCGCTGCCAGCGGCGGGTTCGATCAGCGCGATCACGCTGCCCTCGCTCACTCGATCGCCCAGGCCGACCTTGAGCGACACCACCCGGCCGGAGGCGCTGGACGGGATCTCCATCGACGCCTTGTCCGATTCCACCGTCAGCAGGCTCTGCTCGGTACGCACCTCGTCGCCCGGCTTCACCAGCAGTTCGATCACCTCCACATCCTTGAAGTCGCCGATGTCAGGAACCTTCAGCTCGATCGTGGCCATTCGGGGCGTCCGTCTCAGGCGGTATGCGGGTTGGTCTTCTCGGGGTCGATCCCATACTTGCGGATCGCCTCAGCGAGAGCCTGCGGCTTGGCTGCACCGTCGTCGACCAGCGCGCGCAGCGCCGACAACACCACGAAGCGGCGGTCGACCTCGAAGTGCTCGCGTAATCGGTAGCGGAAGTCCGAACGACCGAATCCATCGGTGCCGAGCACCCGGTAGGCGCGCCCGGCGGGCACGTACGGCCGGATCTGGTCAGCGAACAGCTTCATGTAGTCGGTCGAGGCGACCACCGGTCCGGCGTGCGCCGTGAATTGGCGGGTCACGTACGGCACGCGCGCCGGCTCGGTCGGATGCAGCAGATTCCAGCGCTCGCACTCCAGGCCGTCGCGGCGCAGCTCGGTGAAACTGGTGACCGACCAGACGTCCGCGGCGACGCCCCAGTCGGACTCGAGCATCTCGGCGGCCGCGAGTACCTCGCGCAGAATCGCGCCGCTGCCGAGCAGCTGCACGCGGGTTCGGTTGCCCGCATCCCCCTCGCGCAGCAGGTACATGCCGCGAACGATCCCCTCCTCGGTGCCCGGCCGCAGCCCCGGGTGCGGGTAGTTCTCGTTGAGCAGGGTCAGGTAATAGAAGACGTTTTCCTGCTCGCCCACCATCCGCCGCAGGCCGTCCTGGATGATCACCGCCACCTCGTGCGCGAAGGTCGGGTCGTAGGACACGCAGTTCGGGATGGTCGAGGACAGCACGTGACTGTGACCGTCCTCGTGCTGCAGCCCCTCCCCGTTCAGCGTGGTCCGGCCCGAAGTACCCCCCAGAAGGAAGCCGCGCGCCTGCATGTCGCCCGCCGCCCAGGCGAGATCGCCCACCCGCTGAAAGCCGAACATCGAGTAGTAGATATAGAACGGCACCATGAGCCGGTCGTTCGTCGAGTACGAGGTCGCCGCGGCGATCCACGACGAGAACGCACCCGCCTCGTTGATCCCCTCTTCGAGAATCTGCCCGGACTTGTCCTCGCGGTAGTACATCACCTGATCCTTGTCGACCGGCGTGTACTTCTGGCCCTCGGGCGCGTAGATGCCGAGCTGGCGGAACATCCCCTCCATGCCGAAGGTGCGGGCCTCGTCCGGCACGATCGGCACGACGCGCGGCCCCAGCGCCTTGTCACGGGTCAGCGCGGTGAGCACCCGGACGAACGCCTGGGTGGTCGAGATCTCGCGACCCTCAGCGGTCGGCTCCAGCACGGCCTTGAACGCGTCGAGCGCGGGCACGGGCAGCGTCTCACTGCACAGGCGTCGGCGCTGCGGCAGGTAGCCGCCCAACGCCCGGCGCCGCTCGTGCATGTAGCGCATCTCGGGAGCGTCATCGGCCGGCTTGAAGAACGGAAGCTCATCCAGCCGATCGTCCGGGATCGGGATGTTGAAGCGGTCGCGGAACTCCCGGATCGCCTGAGTGTCCAACTTCTTCAGCTGGTGCGTCGGATTCTTGGCCTCGCCGATACGGCCCATGCCGTAGCCCTTGACCGTCTTGGCGAGCACCACCGTGGGCTGGCCGCGGTGATGGATCGCCGCATGGAAGGTCGAATACACCTTGTGCGGATCGTGCCCGCCGCGGTTCAGCCGCCAGATGTCGTCGTCGGTCATCCGCGACACCATCTCGAGCAGTTTCGGGTGCTTTCCGAAGAAGTGCCGCCGCACGAAGCCGCCGTCGTTGGCCTTGTACGCCTGGTACTCGCCGTCGACGGTCTCCTCCATCACGCGCTGCAGGATGCCGTCCTTGTCGCGCGCGAGCAGCGGGTCCCAGTACGAGCCCCAGATCAGCTTCAGCACGTTCCAGCCCGACCCGCGAAACTCGCCCTCGAGTTCCTGGATGATCTTGCCGTTGCCGCGCACCGGCCCGTCGAGCCGCTGCAGGTTGCAGTTGACCACGAAGATCAGGTTGTCGAGCTTCTCACGCGCGGCGAGCGAGATCGCGCCCAGCGATTCCGGCTCGTCCATCTCGCCGTCGCCGCAGAACACCCAGACCTTGCGGTTGGACGTGTCGGCGATGCCGCGAGCGTGCAGGTACTTGAGGAACCGCGCCTGGTAGATCGCCATGATCGGGCCGAGACCCATCGACACCGTCGGAAACTGCCAGAAGTCCGGCATCAGCTTCGGGTGCGGGTACGAGGACAGCCCGCGACCGTCGACCTCCTGGCGGAACCGATCGAGCTGCGCCTCGCTGAGCCGCCCCTCCAGGAACGCACGGCCGTAGATGCCCGGGGCCGAGTGGCCCTGGAAGTACACCAGGTCCCCGCCGTGGCCCTCGTGCGGCGCGTGCCAGAAATGATTCATCCCCGCGCCGATCATCGTCGCCAACGACGCGAACGACGCGATGTGTCCACCGAGGTCGCCGCCGTCGGGCGGGTCGTGGCGGTTGGCGCGAACCACCATGGCCATTGCGTTCCACCGGATGTACGACCGGATCCGCTCCTCGTGCTCCGCGTTGCCCGGACTGCGTTCCTCCAGCTGGACCGGGATCGTGTTCACGTAAGCGGTGTTCGCCGAGTACGGGATGAAGGCGCCGCTGCGCCGCGCCTTCTCGATCAGCGCGCTCAGCAGGAAGTGGGCGCGCTCCGGGCCTTCTCGGTCGATCACTGCCTCCAGCGAGTCGAGCCACTCCTGGGTCTCGTTCGCATCGGGGTCATTGGCGGCCTGGTCGTTCGGCAGCGCGGACATGGAAGTCTCCTTCGACGGGGTGCGCGGATTCTAGGAA
>JBIKMO010000010.1:0-33674 GCA_044359175.1 Burkholderiaceae bacterium
GCGAGTCGCTCGAACACCTCCGGGTCCCACAGCGACCCGCGCCGATAGCCGTCATCCTCGACGAACTGCAGGAACTCGGCGTTGGTGACCGGTTGCAGCGACACCTCGAACGGGGCGACCCGCACCGGGTGCGCCCATTTCTCGTTGTCGAAGACGAAACCGTCGTCCGGGGCCGAGCCGAGCAGCAGCGCGCCGCCGGGCAACCGGCGGTCGGGGCTCAGGCGCATCGGCCCCGGCGGCGCCCAGCGCTCACCGGGCTGCGCGTAGCCGAGCGACTGCCAGGTCGCGGCGAACGCCTCGACGTGGAACTGCTCGTGGAAGAGCGCGAGGCGGTGGTGGTACAGCCCCTCGTCGGTCGGCGTGCAAGCCTCGAGCCGGCGCAGCGACGCGTCCATCACCCGGTCCATCCATTCGCGGACCCGCTCGAGCGGCGGCAGATCGAGCTGCCAGCGCGTGGGGTGGGCGACTCGCGCCGAATCGAACCAGCGGTCGGCCTCGGGCAGCAGTGACGGGGCCAGCGTCGCGCCGCGCTCGCGCAGGCACCAGCGTTCCTGGAACCAGCCGACGTGCCCGATCTCCCACAGGGGCGGGTTGACGGTCGGCAGTGGCGGGACGACCCACTGCGAGTCCTCGAGGCACCCGAGGATCCGCCACGTAGAATCGCGCGTACGTCGGATCGCGTCGGCCAGCGCCTCGCGGCCGGCGCGCCTCATGCGTTCGCCCACTTCGTGAATGTGAATGACTGCCCGTGCATCCCGCAGTTCGCGCTGCGCGCCTGGGAAGCGGCTCGGACCCGGCGTCCGAACGCCGGCGACCGATCGCCGCGCGTTGACGATTATCACGCCCGCCCTTGCGGATGCCAACAACGGCAACTGGCAGACCGCGCGCCGCTGGCAGACCTTCCTGCGCGGGCAGTTTCGCGTCGAGGTACGCGTCGACTGGCGGGTGGAGGACGGATTCGCCGGCGATGCCCAGATGCTGCCGGACGCGATGATCGCGCTGCACGCGCGCCGCTCGGCGGGCTCGATCGAGCGGTTCGCCGCGACCGGCCGGCCGGTCGCGGTCGTGCTCACCGGCACCGACCTGTATCGAGACATCCGCACCGACCCGTCCGCGCAGCGCTCTCTGCGGCTCGCGCGGCGGCTGATCTGCCTGCAGGCGCGGGGGCCGCAGGCGCTGCCGCCGTCGGTGCGCGACCGGGCCGTGGTGATCCCGCAGTCCGCGCCTGCGCTGACGCCGCAGCCGCCACGGCGGCGAACCTGGGACCTGCTGCTGGTGGGCCACCTGCGGCCGGAGAAGGATCCGATGACTGCCGTGCGAGCTCTCGCGCGGCTGCCCGACCCGGCGCTGCGCCTGATCCACGTGGGTGACGTGCGCGACCCGGGGCTCGGCGCCGAGTTCGCGGCGGCCGCACGCGCCGATTCTCGGATCGTACCGCTGGGTGCGCGCCCGCACGCGCGCACCCGCGCGCTGATCCGACGGGGTCGCGTGCTGCTGCTGCCCTCGTTGATGGAGGGCGGGGCGAACGTGCTGATCGAGGCGGCGACCAGCGGCGTGCCGGTGCTCGCGTCGCGGATCGACGGCTCGGTCGGCCTGCTCGGGGACGACTACGCGGGGTGGTTCGAGGTCGGCGACGATGCGGGGCTGGCCGCGCTGATCGCGCGATGCCGGGACGAGCCCGCGTTCCTCGAGCGGCTGCGGGCCCAGTGCGCGGAGCGTGCGCCGGGTTTCGCGCCCGGGCGCGAGCGCACGGCCGTGCTGGCGCTCGCGCATAATCTGGTCGAGTCCCCGTCAAGGAGCGTCCCGTGAACGCACCCGCCTCGCCCGGCCCGATCCGACTGACCTCGTTCTCGCACGGCGGCGGCTGCGGCTGCAAGATCGCCCCGGGCGTGCTCGCCGACATCCTCAAGGACACCGCGAAGCTGCCGGTGCCGGCGCAGCTGCTGGTCGGCATCGAGACCGCGGACGACGCCGCGGTCTACCGGCTCAATGACGAGCAGGCGCTGATCGCGACCACCGACTTCTTCATGCCGATCGTCGACGACCCGTACGACTTCGGCCGGATCGCCGCGACCAACGCGATCTCCGACGTCTACGCGATGGGCGGCACGCCGATCATGGCGCTCGCGCTGGTCGCGATGCCGATCGACCGGCTGCCGGTCGAGACCATCGCCCGGATCCTGGCGGGCGGCGAATCGGTGTGCGCCGCCGCGGGCATCCCGATCGCGGGTGGCCATACGATCGATTCGGTCGAGCCGATCTACGGGCTGGTGGTGTTGGGTCTGGTTCACCCCAACCGGGTCAAGCGCAATTCCGGAGCGCGTGCCGGCGACCTGCTGGTGCTCGGCAAGCCGCTCGGGGTGGGCGTGCTGTCGGCCGCGCTGAAGAAGGAGCGGCTGTCGTCGGACGGCTATGCGGCGATGATCGCGAGCACCACCCGGCTCAACACGCCGGGTCGGGCGCTGTCGGAGCTGGAGGACGTGCACGCGCTGACCGACGTGACCGGATTCGGCCTGCTCGGTCACACGCTCGAGCTCGCGCGCGGCGCGGGCCTCACCGCGCGGCTGCGCTGGTCGCAGGTGCCGCTGATCGCAGGCGTGCGCGAACTCGCCGCCGACGGCTTCGTGACCGGCGCATCCGCCCGCAACTGGGCGGGGTACGGACGCGACGTGCGGCTCGATGCGGCGGTCGGGCCGCTCGCGCAGGCGCTGCTCACCGACCCGCAGACCAGCGGCGGGCTGCTGGTGGCGTGCGCGCCGGCTGCGCTCGAGCGGGTGATGGCGGCGTTCCGGCGCGAGGGCTTCGATGACGCCGCGGTGGTCGGCGAGCTCGCGGCGGGCACGCCCTGCGTCGAGGTCATGGCCTGATCGGCCCGAACGGGGCGCGGCGAGCGCGGCTCAGTCGACCCCGGGCAGGCCGCTACCGATCGAGAAGCCGGCATCGACGTACGTGATCTCGCCGGTGATCCCGGAGGCGAGGTCCGACAGCAGGAAGGCCGCGACCTGACCCACCTCGTCGATGGTCACGTTACGACGCAGCGGGGCGTGCTGCTCCGCGTAGTCGAGCAGCTTGGAGAAGCCCTTGATGCCCGAGGCGGCGAGTGTCTTGATCGGGCCGGCCGAGATTCCGTTGACGCGTACGCCCCGAGGCCCGAGGCTGCTGGCCATGTACCGCACGCTGGCCTCGAGCGACGCCTTGGCCAGCCCCATGACGTTGTAGTGGGGCACCGCGCGGACCGCACCCAGGTAGGTCAGCGTGACCAGGGCGCCCGACCGCCCTGCCATCATCGGCTGCGCCGCCTTCGCGACCGCGGCGAAGCTGTAGGCGGACACGTCGTGCGCGATGCGGAAGGCGTCGCGCGACAAGCCGTCGAAGAAGTCGCCCGAGATCGCCTCACGGGGCGCAAACGCGATCGCGTGCACCACGCCGTCGAGGCCGTCCCAGCGTTCTCCGAGCCGTGCGAACAGCGCGTCGATCTGCGCGTCGTCGGACACGTCGCACGGCAGCGCGAGTTCGGAGCCGAACTCCGCCGCCATCTCGGTCACCCGGTCGCGGAACCGGTCGGTCTGATAGGTGAACGCGAGTTCTGCGCCCTGCGCGCGACAGGCGCGGGCGATGCCGTAGGCGATCGACCGGTTCGACAGCAACCCCATGACCAGGATGCGTTTGCCGGTCAGGAACATTCCGAATCTCCGATATGATTTTCCGATGACGATTGTCGCACGATGGGTCGGCGCGGGGCTGGCCGCAGTGCTGCTGGCGCTCGCGCCGCCCGGCGGCGCGGCTGCCGCGGCGAGCGCTGCGGCCCCGGTGAGCGCACCGGGGCCCGCGGGCAACGTCGGCGGCGGCTCCGGCGCAGCGGCCGCGGGCGCACCGCCCGCAGCGCAGGGTACGGTCGGTGCGCGCGCTCGCGAAGCCGGCACGCTCGGTGCCGAATCCGATTCGGTCCCGCCTCGGGGCACCTGGGTGCATGCGATGGCCTGGGGCGCGCTGCCGAAGTACCCGCCGGACTTTCGCCACTTCGACTACGTCAACCCCGACGCGCCGCGGGGCGGAACGCTGACGATGGACGGGTTCGGCTCGTTCGACAAGCTCAATCCGTTCACCCTCAAGGGCCTGACCGCGGCAGGCGTCGGGTTCCTGCTGTTCGACACGCTCACCGAGCAGTCCGAGGACGAGCCCTTCTCGGTCTACGGCCTGCTCGCCGAGAGCATGCTGTTCGCCGAGGACGGGCTGTCGATCACGTTCCGGCTGCGGCCGCAGGCGCGCTTCTCCAACGGAGATCCTGTGCTCGCGGCCGACGTGCGCCACACCTTCGAGATGCTGATGAGCCGTCAGGCGCACCCGCGCTTTCGCAACCTCTACGGCGACGTGAAGGCGGTGTCGACACCCGACGAGCGCACCGTGCGCTTCGACTTCAAGCGGCGCAACCACGAACTGCACATGATCCTCGGCCAGATGCCGGTGTTCTCGCGCAAGTGGGGCGGCGGCAAGCCGTTCGACCAGATCGTGCAGGATCCGCCGATCGCCAGCGGGCCGTATGCGATCGAGCGCGCCGACTGGGGGCGCGGCATCACCTACGCCCGGCGTTCGGACTACTGGGCCGACGGGCTCGCCGTGCGGCGCGGCATGTTCAACTTCGAGCGGATCGTCTTCAAGTACTTCAAGGACGAGGTCGCGCGCCTGGAAGGCTTCAAGGCCGGGCAGTTCGACTGGATCGCGGAGAACTCGGCCAAGAACTGGGCGCGCGGCCACGCCGGACCGAAGTACCGGTCCGGCGAGATCCTCAAGCGCGAGTTCCGTCACAACAACAGCGCAGGCATCCAGGGGTTCGCGATGAACACGCGTCGGCCGCTGTTCGCCGACCGGCGGGTGCGGCTCGCCCTCGCGCACGCGTTCGACTTCGAGTGGATGAACCGCCAGGTCTTCTACGGCCAGTACGTGCGCAGCCCGAGCTACTTCACCAACGGCGAGATGGAGGCGAGGGGGCGTCCGGGGCCCGACGAGCTCGCGCTGCTCGAACCCCTGCGTGCGCAGCTCGATCCCGCGGTGTTCGGCGAGGCGCCGATGCCGCCGGACACGGGGCCGCCGCACACGCTGCGCGACAACCTGCGTCGCGCGCTCGCGCTGCTCAAGGAGGCCGGCTGGACGGTCGACTCCGAGGGCGTGCTGCGCAACGCGAAGGGCGAGCCGTTCGAGTTCGAGGTGATGTCCTACTCGAAGGCCCTGGAGCGCATCGCTGTGCCTTGGGCGCGCAACCTCGAGAAGCTCGGCATCCGCGCGCGGCTGCGCGTGACCGATCCGGTGCTCTTCCAGAAGCGGGTCGACGACTTCGAGTTCGACGTGACCGTGGTCGCGATGTCCTCGAGCCAGGTCCCGGGTAACGAGCTGCTCGACCGGTTCAGCTCGGCGGCCGCGGACGAGAAGGGTTCGGACAATGCCTCCGGCATCCGCGATCCGGCGGTCGACGCGCTGGTGCGTCGGCTGCTCGGCAGCGAGAACCGCGCCGAGCTGGTCGCGGCCGCCCGCGCGCTCGACCGCGTGCTTCGGAACGGCTGGTACCTGGTGCCGCACTTCTATGCGCCCACCCACCGGGTCGCGCACCGCGACGTCTTCGGCATACCCCCGACTCTGCCGCGCTTCTATGGGGCGCAGGGCTGGACGCTGAAGACCTGGTGGCGCCAGCCGGACGCCGGGCGGGGGCGCTGACGATGCTCGCCTACGTCGTCAAGCGCGTGCTGCTGATGGTGCCGACGCTGTTCGGGATCCTGCTGATCACCTTCGCGGTCATGCAATTCGTGCCGGGCGGTCCGGTCGAGCAGCTGCTGCAGGAGCTGCGCGGGCGTGGTCAGGTCGGCGAGGTTGCGAGCACCGACAACGCGTACCGCGGGCGTCAGGGCGTCGACCCGGCCCGGGTCGAGGAGATCCGCAAGCTCTACGGGTTCGATCAGCCGGCCCACCTGCGGTTCTGGGAGATGCTCAAGCGCTTCGCGCGTTTCGACCTCGGGACCAGCTACTTTCACCACAAGAGCGTGTGGGAGCTGGTGAAGGAGAAGCTGCCGGTATCGATCAGCCTGGGCTTGTGGACGTTCTTCATCTCGTACCTGGTGTCGATCCCGCTGGGTATCGCCAAGGCGGTACGCCACGGCAGCCGCTTCGATCTGGCGACCTCGACCGCCATCCTGGCGGGCTACGCGATACCGAGCTTCGTGCTCGGGGTGGTGCTGCTCGTGCTGTTCGGCGGCGGCAGCTTCTGGCAGCTGTTTCCGCTGCGCGGCCTGACCAGTGACGAGTTCGAGTCGCTGTCGCCGCTCGGCAAGGTGATGGACTATCTCTGGCACATCGCACTGCCGGTGACCGCGATGGTCGTGGGCAGCTTCGCGGTGACCACGATGCTCACCAAGAACACCTTCCTCGAGGAGATCCGGCGCCAGTACGTGCTGACCGCCCGGGCCAAGGGGTTGACCGAGCGCACGGTGCTGTACAAGCACGTGTTCCGTAACGCGCTGATCCCGCTGGTGACCGGCTTTCCGGCCGCGTTCGTCGGGGCGTTCTTCACCGGCTCGCTGTTGATCGAGACGCTCTTCTCGCTCGACGGTCTCGGGCTGCTGTCGTACGAATCGGTGATGAAGCGCGACTATCCGGTGGTGATGGGCACGCTGTTCCTGTTCACGCTGATCGGGCTGGTCACGAAGCTGATCACCGACCTGGCGTACGTGTGGGTCGATCCGCGCGTGAAGTTCGAGGCCGCGCGGTGAGTTCGGTGCCGTTGCCGGGGGGGCCGGCGCCGATCGACGGCGGGCTCGCCGCCCCGTCGGCTGCCTCCTCGGTGTCGCCCGCGCAACGCGCGTGGCGCCGCTTCCGCGCCGACCGGCGGGGCTGGTGGAGCCTGTGGATCTTCGGGACGCTGGTCGTGCTCAGCCTGTTCGCCGAACTGCTGTCGAACGACCGCCCGATCGTCGCGCACTACCAGGGCAAGACCTTCTTCCCGCTATGGGACAAGGTGCCGGAGACCGCCTTCGGCGGGGACTTCGCCACGCCCACCGACTACCTCGATCCCTTCATCCGGGAGCAGTTCGCCAAGCCGGGGAACTGGGCGATCTATCCGCCCAATCCCTACCGGTTCGACACGATCAACTACTTCGCGCCCAGCCCGAATCCGGCGGCACCCTCGTCTATCAACGTGCTGGGCACCGACGATCGGGGGCGCGACGTGCTGGCGCGGCTGATCTACGGTTTCAGGGTGTCGGTGCTCTTCGGCCTTGCGCTGACCGCGATCGGCGTGGTGATCGGCGTGATCACCGGCGCGATCCAGGGCTACTTCGGCGGTCGGATCGACCTCGCGTTCCAGCGCTTCATCGAGATCTGGGGATCGATGCCCGAGCTGTATCTGCTGCTGATCTTCGCGTCGCTGTTCGAGCCGGGCGTGCTGATCCTGCTGGTGATCCTGTCGCTGTTCGGCTGGATGGGGCTGTCCGACTACGTGCGCGCCGAGTTCCTGCGCAATCGCAACCTGGAGTACGTGACCGCCGCGCGAGCGCTCGGGCTGTCGTCGTGGCAGATCATCCACCGCCACGTGCTGCCCAACAGCCTGACGCCGGTGATCGCCTTCCTGCCGTTCCGGATGAGCGGTGCGATCCTCGCGCTCACCAGCCTCGACTTCCTCGGCTTGGGCGTGCCGCCGTCCACCGCGAGCCTGGGAGAGCTCCTTGCGCAGGGTAAGGCGAACCTGGACGCGTGGTGGATCACGCTGTCCACGTTCGCGGTGCTGGTGGGCACGCTGATGCTGCTGATCTTCATCGGCGAGGCACTGCGGACGGCGCTGGACACCCGGCGCGGATGAGTGCCGTGACCGCTGCCTCCGCGCTGCTGGAAGTCCGTTCGCTGTCGGTCGTCTTCGACGGGCCGGGCGGGGAGGTGCGCGCGGTCGACGACGTGTCGTTCGAGATCGCCCGCGGCGAGAAATTCGCGCTGGTCGGCGAGTCAGGCTCCGGCAAGACTCAGACCGCGCTCGCGCTGCTGCGCCTGAACGGTGACGCCCGCGTGCGTGGGCGGATCGCATTTGACGGCCGCGATCTAACCGAGGCGTCGGAGCGCGAGCTGCGGGGCGTACGCGGACGCGACATTGCGATGATCTTCCAGGAGCCGATGACCGCGCTCAACCCGCTGTACACGGTGGGCGACCAGATCGGCGAGACCGTGGTGGTGCACGAAGGCGCGACCCGGGCCGCTGCCCGCGCCCGCGCGATCGAGCTGCTCGATCTCACCGGCATTCCCGAGCCGCAGCGGCGGGTGGACAGCTATCCGCACCAGCTGTCGGGTGGGCAGCGCCAGCGCGCGATGATCGCAATGGCGCTCGCGTGCTCGCCGTCGCTGCTCGTCGCCGACGAGCCCACGACCGCGCTGGACGTGACCCTGCAGCAGCAGATCGTCGAGCTGCTCGACGACCTGCAGCGCAAGCTGCGGATGTCCGTGCTGCTCATTACCCACGACCTACCGCTGGTGCGCCGCTTCGCCGACCGGGTCGGCGTGATGCGCAACGGCCGGCTGCTCGAGGTCGCGCCCACCGCGCAGCTGTTCTCGGCGCCGGCCGACCCGTACACGCGCCGATTGATCGACAGCCGTCCGCGCCGAGCGCTCGAGCCGGTCGGGCCCGAGGCGCCGGAGCTGATCCGGGGCGAGCGGATCGGCTGCCGGTACTGGCTGCGCACGGGCTGGTTCGGGCGCAAGCCCTTCGATGCCGTGCGCGACGTCGACCTCACGGTGCGCCGCGGCGAGACACTGGGCGTGGTCGGGGAATCGGGTTCGGGCAAGACCACCCTGGGCATGACCTTGCTCAGGCTGGCGGCCGGTGAGGTCTCCGGCACGATCGGCTTCGATGGCGAACGGTTGGACGGGCGTCCTCAGTCCGCGCTGCGTCCGCTGCGCCGGCGGATGCAGGTGGTGTTCCAGGACCCGTACAACGCGCTGTCGCCGCGGATGACCGTCGAGCAGATCGTCGGTGAGGGGCTGGAGCTGCACCGCCCCGACCTGGACCGCGAACGGCGCCGCGACGCGATCGTCGCGATGCTCGGCGAGGTCGGGCTCGAGCCTTCGGCGCTGCCGCGTTATCCGCACGAGTTCTCCGGCGGGCAGCGCCAGCGGATCGCGATCGCGCGAGCCGCGATCGTGCTCACGCACGGCGAACGCGCCGCCCCGGGTGCGGGACGGGCCGATCCGCCCGGCTCCGGGGCGCTGCTGCTGCTGGACGAGCCGACGTCGGCGCTGGACGTGTCGGTGCAGCAGCAGGTGCTGGAGCTGCTGTGCAGCCTGCAGCGCAAGTACGGGCTGAGCTATCTGTTCATCACCCACGACCTGGCGGTGATCCGCGCGATGGCCCACCGCGTGATCGTGATGAAGGACGGCGTGGTGGTGGAGTCTGGCGAGACCGACGCGCTATTCGCTCATCCGCGCGCCGAGTACACTCGCGCGCTGCTCGCCGCGGCGGACGCCTGACCTCGATGCGCCGTGCTGCAGGCGGCTGTCTGCCCGCCCGGCCCCCTCAGGTGCGAGGTCCCCGGGAGCCCGGGCGGCCCTTCTGGGTGACCGCCGGGCGCGGCGGGCGGTACACCGCCTTGACCGACCCCGCGGGCTGCCCGGCGCGAGCGATCGGCGCGCCCCTCGACGGTGCGGCGGCCCGCGTGGGCGGTGTCGGTCGTGCCGCCACCGCGGTTGCCGCCCGTCGCGGCTCGCCGTGCTCCCGGCTCGGCGCGGCGTCGGCCGGGTCGGCTCGCGCGACGATCTGGCGGCTGCCGTCGGCGGCGGTCAGTACGGTCTGTGTGGTGGGCGGGCGGACCAGCAGGCTCGCACCCGGCTTCACGCCCTTGTCGACGCCGTTCCAGGCGCGCAGCTGGGCGACCGACACCCCGTAGTTCGACGCGATGCCGGGCAGCGTGTCGCGCTTCTGCACGCGGTGATAGACCGCGCCGACCGCGACCCGCTCGTAGAGCCGCGGACCCTCGAAGCTCTCGACCAGCCGCTCGTCCCTGACCGAGGCCTGCGGCGCGATCAGCTGCGTGCCCGCGAGCAGCTGCCGGTTCGAGCCCAGGCCGTTGGCCTGCAGCAGTTCCGCGACGCTCACCGAACCACGGCGCGCGACCTCCTCGATGCTTTCGCCCGGCTTGAGCGTGTAGGGTTGCCAGGACGCCAACGGCCGGTTCTGGCGATCGTGCCGTTCGACCGCGGCGAGGAATGTGTCGACCCGGTCGGCGGGGATCTTGATCCCGTTGTTGCGGCTCGCGGCGATCACGGGGCGGTTGTGAGCCGGATTCAGCGCGACGAAGTCCTCGACCGTCATGCCCGCGAACTGCGCCGCGAGTTTCAGGTCGATCGGGCGGGTCTTCTCTATCGTCGCGAAGTACGGGCGGTTGGGCAGCTCGGGCAGCGCGATGCCGAGCGTATCTGCCCGCATCACGATTTGCTTGAGCGCGATCAGCTTCGGCACGTAGTGCCGGGTCTCGTTCGGCATCGACAGGCTGAGGTAGTCGCCCCGACCGCCGCGCGCACGGTTGCTCTTGACCGCGCGGGCCACCGCGTTCTCGCCCCAGTTGTAAGAGGCGAGCGCAAGAAACCAGTCGCGATCGTGCATCTCGTAGATCTTCTGCAGGTAATCGAGCGCCGCGCGCGTCGACTGCACCACGTCGCGCCGGTTGTCCACCCACCAGTTCTGAGACAGCTCGTATTGCCGGCCGGTCGAGGGAATGAACTGCCACAGGCCCGAGGCCTTCGCGGGGGACAGCGCCACCGGATTCATCGCGCTCTCGACGAACGGGAGCAGCGCGAGCTCGGTGGGCATGCCGCGCCGCTCGACCTCCTCGACGATGAAGTGCAGGTAGCGGCCGCCGCGCGCGAACATGCGCTGCAGCGCGTCGGGGCGCGCGAGGTAGAAGCGCTCCTTCTCGGCGACCAGCGGCGTGTCCAGCTCCGACATCGCGAAACCGTCTCGGATCCGAGCCCAGAGGTCGGCGTGGCGCGTCGCCGCCGGGGGCGGCTGCAGCACGGCCGCCGGTACGGCATCCGTTCGGCGCGGGCTCGTCTCGGTGTCAGTCGGACGCGCCCCGTCCGCCGCGGGGGGGATCGGTGCCGGCGGCGGCAGCGCCGATGCAGCCGGCGGTGAGGGCAGCGGCGCGGCCGGCGGCGTGGGTCGCGGCAGGCCCGTGGCCGGCGGCTCGGAGGGACGCGGTGCCGCATGAGTCGCCTGGGTCGCGGCGGGTGTCGACCGCTCGGAGCGCTCGGGCGTGGGTGCGACGGTGCTCGCACATCCAGCGGCAAGGATGCTCCACCCCAGCAGGGCGGTGCGCAGGCAGGCGCGCGCCGCGCCGGTGAGCTCTTGCATCAGATCATCGCCCTAAGCCGTTGAATATGATGAACAAACGGATCCTGTGCGACTGAACTGACCGCGGGTGGATCGTACGCACGCGTCCCGGGCCGGTCAAGCCGGTCCGCTTGGACGTCGGGCATTGCCCGACCGATGACCCGCAGGCGACGCGCCGTTCGGGCCCCGACACGGTCGGATGCGGCGGCCGCGCGGGCTGCGGATCAGCCGCGGAACCCGTCCTTCCAGCCGCGCACTGCGGCGAAGACCGCAGCCTCGTCCGACGCGCGATGCGCCCCGCGGGAGACCGCGGCGGCCCGCACGGCGGGCACGGCGGTGCGCAGGAAGGGGTTGGTCGCGCGTTCGATCGCGATCGTCGACGGCACGGTCGGCCGACCGGCGGCACGCTGCGCGGCGCAGGACTCGATGCGGCGCACCAGGAGCTCGTTGGACGGTTCGACCGCGCCCGCGAACCGCAGGTTCGACGCGGTGTACTCGTGGGCGCAGTACACCAGCGTATCGTCCGGCAGCGCCGCCAGTCGGCCGAGGGAGGCGAGCATCTGCGCTGCCGTGCCCTCGAACAGCCGGCCGCACCCCCCGGCAAACAGCGTGTCCCCGCAAAAGAGCACCGTTCGGGGATCGTCGCCCACCGACGCCGCGACGTAGGCGATGTGGTCCAGCGTGTGGCCGGGCACCGCCACGACCTCGAACAGCGCGTCGAATCCATCGAGCACGAAGCGATCGTGGTCGCGCCAGCGATGGTCGATGCCCGCGATCGCGGGGTTGTCCGGCCCGTGGACCCTCGCGTCCGGATGGGCCGCCCGCAGCGCCGCGAGGCCGCCGACGTGGTCGCGGTGGTGGTGCGTGACCAGCACCGCCGCCAGCGTCATGCCGCGTTCGCGCAGCGTCGCGAGCACCGGGGCCGCCTCCCCGGGGTCGACCACCGCGGCGCGGCGCCGTTCGCGGTCGGCCAGCAGCCAGATATAGTTGTCGTCGAACGCCGGGATCGGCTCGATCGCCGGGTGCAGGGCGGGGACGAACGGGTCGGTCATCGGAGACGGAGCGGCCGGGCGGTCGACGGTCGGACGAGGTCGGGATGCTGCGGATCGGGTCGTCGATTATAGGTGCGTTGGTCTCGCGTTCAGATGGCGCCGGCTCCCCCGCTGCCGCCGGTGGCGAGGCGCCGCCGCCCCCGCGGGACGGCGATGCGGCGGGCGGGGCCCGGCCGCCGGGCGAGGGCCCACCGCCCGGCGGCGCCGACTCCGGGGATCGTGCAGGCGCGGCCTGGCAGGCGTGGCTGGAGTCGCCGCCCGGCAGTTACGTGCTTGCCTGGGAGCAGGCGCAGCTCGATGCCGCGGTCGCGGACGTCTTCGGTTACCACGCGGTCCAGCTCGGGGTACCGCGGCTGGACGCGCTGCGTGCCAATCGCATGCCGCATCGCGTTCGCGCGCTGCTGCCGGCCGACGCCGCGCCCGGCGATCGCCCGACCGTGCGCATCGAGCACCCGGAGGAGTTGCCGTTCGACGGTCAGTCGCTCGACCTGGTCGTGCTGCCGCATGCGCTGGAATTCGCGGCCGATCCGCACCAGGTGCTGAGGGAGGTCGATCGCGTGCTGCGGCCCGAGGGCCGGCTGATCGTGACCGGATTCAACCCCGTCAGTTTGTGGGGCGCGCGCCAGCTTGCGCTCCGGCCAGTGCTGCGGCCGTTCCTGCCCGGTGAAGGACAGGTGATCGCGGTGCCGCGCTTGCGCGACTGGTGCAAGCTGCTCGGCCTGGAGGCCGATCGGGCCCGCTACGGCTGCTGGCGGCCGCCGTGTCGCACGCAGTTGTGGCTGGACCGTACCCGCTTCATGGAGTCGGTGGGCGACCGGTGGTGGCCGATCTGCGGGGCGACCTACCTGATCGCGGCCACCAAGCGGGTGCGCGGCATGCGCCTGATCGGACCGGCCTGGAAGACGTCGAAGGCCCGTCGTGCGCTGGTGGTGCCCAGCACGCAGCGTCGAGGCCTGCCACCGGCGCCGCCCCCGGTCTGACCGTCCGCGCGCGACGCGGCGAACGTCATCGCCGGCCGCGGCGCGGGTCAGCGCGGGCCATAGATGTAGTCGCGCGTGAGCGGCAGCGGGCTGGAGCCGCGCTCGCTGCGGATCGCAAGCAGCTGGTAGATGTTGATCCAGCCGCGCGCGAACGCATGCGCGCAGCCCGCCAGGTAGATGCGCCAGATTCGGGCGCGCTGCGTGCCCGCGAGCGCCTCCAGCTGATCGAACCGGCGCTCGAACGCGTCCGACCAGTGGCGTAGCGTGAGCGCGTAGTGCCGACGCAGCGACTCCGCGTCGACCAGCTCGAGCCCCGCCGCGGACAGCTCTCGGATCGCGAGCGATACGTGCGGCAGCTCGCCGTCGGGAAACACGTAGCGGTCGATGAAGTCGCCGGCGCCCAGACCGACCGACCGGTTGTCTGCGTCGCTCGACGTGATGCCGTGGTTCATCGCGATGCCGTCGGGCTTGAGCAGGCGATGCACGACGCCGAAGTACTCGCGCAGGTTCTTCAGACCGACATGCTCGAACATGCCGATCGAAGAGATCTTGTCGAAGACCGCCTCGCCCGGCACGTCGCGGTAATCCTGCAGCCGGATCTCGACGCGGTCCGACAGCCCGGCCTGCGCGACCCGCTCGGTCGCCAGCTCGTGCTGACGGCTGGACAGCGTGATCCCGACCGCCCGCACGCCGAACTCGCGCGCAGCGTGGATGACCATCGCCCCCCAGCCGCAGCCGATGTCGAGCAGGGTCTCGCCGGGCTGCAGCCGAAGCTTGCGACAGACGTGGTCGAGCTTGGCCACCTGGGCGGACGCAAGGTCCCGCTCGGGATGATCGAAGTACGCGCATGAATAGACCATCCGCGGATCCAGGAAGGTCTGGTAGAAGGCGTTCGAGACGTCGTAGTGGTACTCGATCGCGCTGCGATCGCTCTTGCGCGTGTGCCATGCGATCCACGATGGCAGCCTGCCGCGACCGGCGCGTTCGTCGGCGTCCCGCGCCAGCGCCTCGGCGATCTCGACGATGTCGGTGATGCGGCCGTCGACCTCGAGGTGGCCCTCGACGTACGCTTCGCCGAGGGAGTCCAGCGAGGGCTTGATCAGGTATCGCGCGGCGCTGGGGGACTTCAAACGAAGGCTCACCGCATGCCGGTCGCCCAGGGGTACCCGGCGACCGTCCCAGAGCTCGATGGACACTGGGATCGGGTGGCGCTGCCGCAGCGAGTCAAGGTATCTGACGAGCTGATTCTCGAGCATCGGCGTGCTCCAGGCGAGGCGGGGCTCGCTCCGATTACAATCCAGGCCGGCCGATTGATCAAGGCTGCAGGCCGCTTGCCGGCGTGCCTCATGAGCCGTACCCGTGCCCGACCCGAGCCGAATGAACGCCACCTCCCGACCCCACGCCACGCCGCACTGGACCGCCTACACCGACGGCGCCTGCACCGGCAATCCCGGTCCCGCGGCCTGGGGCGCGGTGGTGCTGGGCCCCGAGGGTGCGGTCGTCGAGCAGGCGCGGGGCTTCCTCGGGAGGGGGACCAACCAGATCGCCGAGATCGTCGCCGCCACCGAAGGCCTCTCGCGCGTGCCGGAGGGTGCTGCGGTCGAACTGGTATCCGACAGCCAGTACGTGCTCAAGGGGTTGAGCGAGTGGCGCGCCGGATGGGAGCGGCGCCGGTGGCGTAACTCGAAGAACGAGCCGGTCGCGAACCGCGAACTCTGGGAGCGCCTGTTCGCGGTGGCCGACGCTCGCCGCGTCAGCGTCAGATGGGTCCGCGGGCACAATGGCGACCGGCTGAACGAGCGCGCCGACGCGCTCGCCAACGAGGCGCTGCGGGCGGCGGCGCGCTGAGTCGGCTCGTGCGCGCGGCGGCCGTCAGCGCGCGGCGAGGAACCGCGCGAGCCGCCCTGCACCGTCCTGGAGCGCATCTGCGGGCCGCGCAACGCACCAGCGCAGCCAGCCCTCGGACTGAGGTCCGAACGCGATCCCCGGGGCCAGTCCGAGGCGCGCGTCGCGTACCAGCGCCTTGGCGAGCGCGAGGCTGTCGGGCTCGCCATCGACCCGCAGCATCACGTACATCGCGCCGTCGGGCGTGACCGCCTGAACCCGTGGCAGGTCGGCGAGTGCAGCCAGCAGCGCGCGCGCACCCGCCCGCACCGAAGCAACGAACTCGCGGGCGGCGTCCTCACCCTGGATCACCGCCGCCAGGCCGGCGCGCTGCACGAAGCCGGGCGCGCAGGACGTGTTGAACTCGATCAGCTTCTCGATGTCGGGTACCAGCGGTTCGGGCAGGACCAGCCAGCCCAGGCGCCAGCCGGTCATCTGCCAGGTCTTCGAGAACGTGTTGGCCACCACCAGGCGGTCCGCCGGGTCGGCGGCGTCCAGGAACGAGTTCGCACAGTCGCGGCCGTCGAAGACCAGGCGTTCGTAGGCCTCGTCGGCGAGCACCCAGATTCCGTGGCGGCGGCAGTGGGCGAGCACCGCGCGCTGCGCGTCGGGCGGCATCACCCAGCCGGTGGGGTTGCCGGGCGAGTTCACCATCAGCATCCGGGTGTCGGGCGACAGCGCTGCGAGCAGCCGATCGACGTCGAGCGTCCAGCGGTCGCGGGCCGCGTCCACGGACAGTTCTACGGTGCGCACCCGTGCCCCGAGAACCCGCGCGATCGCGCTCAGGTTCGGCCACAGCGGCGTCACCGCCACCACCGTGTCGTCCGGCGACAGCAGCGCTTGCGCGGCGAGCATCAGCGCCGACACGCCCGAGCTGGTCACCGCGACGCGCGAAGCGCCGATGCTCGCCCCGTCGTCGCGGTGCAGCCGGCCGACGTAGGCGGCGATCGCCTCACGCAGCGACGGCAGACCGAGGTTCGGCGCGTAATAGGTGTCGCCCGCGTCGAGTGCTGCCTTCGCAGCGGCGGCGATGAACGCCGGCGTCGGGCGATCGGGCTCGCCGAACCAGAACGCGAGCACGTCCGGCGTGCCCATCGCCGCGTTCGCCACCTCGCGGATCCGGGAGGCGGCGATCCCGCGGACGAGATCGCGGGCGACGGGTACGAATGGGGTCATCGGAGCAGCCCTCGAACCACGATCACCGATTCTAGCCGTGCCTGGCGACGGATTCCGGAACGCTGTGCTAAGGTGAGGCGGCTCTCTTCCGGTGACCGATGAACCGTAAGCTGATGATTTCCGTGCTCGCCCTGGCGGGCATGGGTGGGCTTGGCTGGTACGCGTACACGTTGCAGCGCAATGCGGCCGGCCCGGGATTCGAGGTGAAGGGCAGCGGTGCCGCGGCCGATGCCGCGCGGGCGGGTGGCGGCGCGCCCGCGGGCGCCGGCAAGGCCCCGGGCGGGGCGGGGCCCCCCGGCGGAGGCGGGCCAGGTGGAGGCGGGCCGCGCGGCCCGACCGGTGTCGAGATCGCCAAGGTCGACAGGCGCCTGGTCGCCGAGGAAGCGGTGGCGGTCGGCTCGTTGCGGGCCAACGAGACCGTGACCCTGCGCTCCGAGGTCGCCGGCCGCATCGAGCGGGTCGGGTTCACCGATGGTGCCCGAGTGCAGCGCGGCGCGACCCTGGTGTCGCTGGACGCCTCGGTGACCGCCGCCGAGGTCGAGCAGACGCGCGCCGAACTGGCGCTTGCGCGCGCGAACTTCGAGCGGACGTCCGAACTCGCGCAGCGCAACTTCGTCTCGCAGAGCGCGAAGGACCAGGCGGGCGCGAACCTCAAGGTCCAGGAGGCGCGGCTCAAGCTCGCAGAGGCGCGCCTGGCGAAGGCCGAGATCCGCGCTCCGTTCTCCGGCGTGATGGGTCTGCGCAACGTGAGCCCAGGCGACTTCGTGAAGGACGGCGCGGATCTGGCGGTGCTCGAGGACATCTCGACCATGAAGGTCGACCTGCGGCTGCCCGAACGCTATTTCGGGCGGATCCAGCCGGGGCAGATCGTGATGCTCTCGTTCGACTCGCTGCCCGGCAAGACGTTCAGGGCGACGCTGCGCGCGATCGACGCGCAAATCGACGCCAACGGCCGCTCGCTGCTGGCCCGCGGCACCCTGGCGAATCCGGACGGTGCGCTGCGCACCGGCATGTTCGCCCGCGGCCGCGTGGTGCTGCGCGAGAACCCTCAGGCGCTGACCATCCCCGAGGAAGCGATCATCGCTCAGGGAACCGAGTCCTTGGTGTGGAAGGTCGAGGGCGGCAAGGCGGTTCGCGTCAAGGTCGAGACCGGGCTGCGGCGCGACGCCCGGGTCGAGATCCTGTCCGGACTGGCGTTCGACGATCAGGTGGTCACCGCCGGCCAGTTGCGGTTGCAGCGCGACGGGCAGGACGTCCGGATCATCGACCCCGCGGCTCGGCGGCCGGGCGGACCGGGCGGACCGGGCGGACCGGGCGGACCGGGCGGACCGGGCGGACCGGGCGGACCGGGCGGACCGGGCGGACCCGGTGGTGCCGCGGCTGCCGCTCCGGGTGCAGGCTCAGGCGCGGCGCCGGCCGCAGCGGGTGGACCGCAGGGCCGTGCCGCCCCCGATGCTGCGGCGCCCGCCGGCGCCCCGGCCCAACGCTAGCGCGTCGCCGCGGCGGCGCCGGTTTCCGGAGACTCCCATGGTCTTGTCCGACATCTGCATCCGCCGTCCGGTCTTCGCGACCGTGCTGTCCCTCGTGCTGATGCTGCTGGGCGTGGTGAGCTTCCAGAAGCTGTCGGTGCGCGAATACCCGAAGATCGATCTGCCGGTGGTCAACGTCGACACCCGGTATCTCGGCGCGTCGGCCGAGATCATCGAGTCGCAGGTCACCAAGCCGCTCGAGGACTCGATCGCCGGTATCGAGGGCGTCGACGTGCTCACGTCGATCTCCCGCCCCGAGCAGAGCCAGATCACGGTGCGCTTCCGCCTCGAGCGCGACGCGGACTCGGCGGCCGCCGACGTGCGTGACCGCGTGGCGCGGGTACGCCAGCGCCTGCCGCAAGACGCCGACGAGCCGGTGATCGCCAAGGTGGAGGCGGACGCGAATCCGATCATCTGGCTGGCGTTCTCCAGCGATTCGATGAATCCGCTGGACATCTCCGACTACGTGAATCGCAACGTCAAGCCGCGCATTCAGACCCTGCCGGGCGCTGCCGACGTCCGGATCTTCGGCGAGCGCGCCTACTCGATGCGCATCTGGCTCGATCCGGAGCGGCTGGCCGCCTACCGGCTCACGCCCCAGGACGTCGAGGATGCGCTGCGGCGCCAAAACGTCGAGATCCCCTCGGGTCGCATCGAGAGCAGCCAGCGCGAGTTCACCGTGGTCTCGCAGACCGACCTGCAGCGGGTGAGCGAGTTCGAATCGGTGGTGGTGAGGACGATCAACGGCTACCCAGTACGAATCCGCGACGTCGCCAAGGTGGGCATCGCGCCGAAGAACGAGCGGTCGATCGTCCGGCTCAACGGGCGCGGCGCGGTCTCGGTCGGGGTGGTCAAGCAGGCCACGGCGAACCCGCTCACGCTGGCGCAGGCGCTGCGCGCCGAGTTACCGAATATTCAGCGTGACCTGCCTCCCGGGGTCACGATCCAGATTGCCAACGACAACACGGTGTTCATCGACCGAGCGATCCAGTCGGTGTACCGGACGATCCTCGAGGCGGTGGCGCTGGTCGCGTTGGTGATCTTCGTGTTCCTGCACTCGCTGCGGGCCAGCATCATCCCGATGGTGACCATCCCGGTCGCGCTGGTCTCGACCTTCTTCCTGATGCAGCTCGCCGGCTTCTCGATCAACACGCTCACGCTGCTCGCGCTCGTGCTGGCGATCGGCCTGGTGGTCGACGACGCGATCGTCGTGCTCGAGAACGTGTACCGGCACATCGAGGAGGGCATGTCGCCGATGGCCGCGGCCTTCAAGGGCACGAAGGAGGTCGGCTTCGCGGTGGTCGCGATGACGCTCACGCTGGCCGCGGTGTACGCGCCGGTCGCGTTCACGGCCGGGCGTACCGGACGGCTGTTCATCGAGTTCGCGTTGACGCTCGCCGGCGCGGTGCTGATCTCGGGCTTCATTGCGCTCACGCTCACGCCCATGATGTGCAGCCGGCTGCTCAAGCCGCACGGCAAGCGAACCTTCATCGGCCGCGGAATCGAGGCGACGCTCGATGCGATCACCTCCGGCTACAAGGGCGCGCTTGCGTTCACGCTGCGCCATCGGTGGCTGGTGCTGATCGCCTACCTGGGCGTCGCCTACGCGTGCTACGCGCTGTGGCTCGGCATGAAGAAGGAGCTGTCGCCCATCGAGGATCGCGGCACGATCGTCACGATCATCAACGGGCCGGACGGCGCGTCGATCGGATACACGGAGAAGTACGGGCGTCAGCTCGAGCAGATCGCCCGGCAGTTCCCGGAGATCGACCGGGCGTTCGTCGTCGCCGGCAATCCCACGGTTGCGCAGGGCATCGCGTTCTGGCGGCTCACCGACTGGGACGTCCGCGAGCGCAGCGTCCAGGAACTGGTGAAGGAACTGCAGCCGCGCCTGCTGCAGATTCCCGGGGTGCTCGCATTCGCGGTCGCCCCGCCGTCGCTCGGGTCGTCCCCGCGCGAGCGCCCGATCAACTTCGTCGTGCTCACCTCCGATCCGTACGAGCGGCTGCAGCAGACCATCGGCCCGCTGCTGCGCGACCTGCAGACCTGGGGCGGCCTGCAGGGCGTCGACAGCGATCTGAGGCTGAACAAGCCCGAGGTGCGGCTCACGATCGATCGCGACCGCGCCGCGGATGCCGGTGTGCCGGTGGACGCGATCGGTCGCGCGGTCGAGACCATGCTTGGCGGCCGCCAGGTCACGCGCTTCAAGCGCAACGGCGAGCAGTACGACGTGATCGTGCAGCTGGACGCCGCGGCTCGCGCGTCGCCGCAGGACATCGCAACCATCTTCGTGCGTGGCCGCAACGACACGATGGTGCCGCTCTCCAGCCTGGTGGCCTGGCGCGAGTCGGTGAGCCCGCGCGAACTGAATCACTTCGGCCAGCGTCGCGCGGTGACCATCACCGCCAACCTCGCGCCGGACACCGCGCTCGGCGAGGCGGTCGAGTACCTCGAGTCGGCGGCGCGCAGGCATCTGCCGGCGGGCTACGCGATCGACTACAACGGACTGACGCGCGAGTTCAAGCAGTCGTCCTCGGCCCTGCTGCTCACCTTCGTGCTGGCGCTCGGATTCATCTATCTGGTGCTCGCCGCGCAGTTCGAGAGCTTCGTCGATCCGTTCGTGATCATGCTCACGGTGCCGCTGGCGATGACCGGTGCGCTGGCGCTGCTGCAGTGGAGCGGGGGGACGATCAACGTGTACAGCCAGATCGGTCTGATCACGCTGGTGGGGCTGATCACGAAGCACGGCATCCTGATCGTCGAGTTCTCCAACCAGCTGCGTGAGGAGGGCCGGGCGATGCGCGAGGCGGTGGTGGATGCGGCGGCGCTGCGGTTGCGTCCGATCCTGATGACCACCGGGGCGATGGTGCTGGGCGCGGTGCCGCTGGCGCTCGCGCAGGGCGCCGGTGCCGAGAGCCGGATGCAGATCGGCATGGTGATCGTTGGCGGCATGACCCTGGGCACGGTGCTCACGCTGTTCGTCGTACCGACCTTCTATACGTTGCTCACCAGGAACAAGCGCTTCGGCGCGGCGGCGGCCGCCGCCGCGATGGCCGAGGCGCAGGGATCCACGCCGCCGGCCGGCGGCGTGCACGCGCCCGCGCCGTCGCCCGGGGCCTCGCCGTCGGCCGGCGCGTGAGGCAGGTCGTCCTCGATACCGAGACCACCGGGCTGGCCGCCGATCAGGGCCACCGGATCATCGAGATCGGCTGCGTCGAGCTGGTCAACCGGCGACTGTCCGGACGCACGCTCCACCTGTACCTGAACCCGGAGCGCGCGGTCGACGAGGCGGCCACCGAAGTGCACGGCATGACCTGGGACGATCTGCGCGACAAGCCCCGGTTTGCGGACGTCGCCCCCCAGGTGCTCGAGTTCGTCGACGGGGCCGAGGTGCTGATCCACAACGCGCCGTTCGATCTGTCATTTCTCGATTCAGAACTGATGCGGCTGGGCGCCCCCGGCTTCGCGAGCGCTTGCAGCCGGGTGGTCGACACCCTGTCGATGGCGCGCGAGTTGCACCCGGGCAAGCGCAATTCGCTCGATGCGCTGTGCGACCGGTACGCAGTGTCGAACGCTCACCGCACGTTGCACGGCGCGCTGCTCGATGCCGAGCTGCTCGCGGAGGTCTACCTGGCGATGACCCGCGGCCAGGACAGTTTCGAGATCGCGCTCGACGCCGAGGGCCCGCGGCCGACGGGCGGCGCGGGCGTCGAGTGGCCGCCCACCGGGCTGCGGGTGCTGCAGGCCTGCGCGCGCGAGATCGCGGCCCACGAGGCGCTGCTCGATGGCATCGAGGCCGAGCGGCGTGCGGCAGCGATCTGGCGGGCTGCGCCGGGCTGAACGACGCACCGGCGAGCCGCCTGGTGCGCTGCTCGGCCGGGCGAGTCGATCGGCAGGGCGACGCCGGCGTCTGGCCGGCCGAGCCGCCGATCTGCTCAATGCAGTCCGGTCTGGCTCGCCAGTCCGCGCGCGGCCGTGATCCCGGGCGAGCGCTTCGGCACCGGACCGCTCGCGGCGGCGGCGGCGCAGGTGCCCCGCTCCAGCCAGTTCAGTGCGGTCGCGAGCCGCGGGTCGCGCGGATCGCCCCAGGGCAGCCAGGGCTCCGCATCCACCGCGCAGGTCGGAGCCAGCCCCTCGAACCAGCCGCTGCTGCCGTCGCTCGCGACCGTCTCGAAGCTCACCGCGGACAGCACCGTGTCGCCGCGCGTCTGGGGCGAGAAACCGACTGGCTTGCCGCACGTGCGCGTGCCCACGATCGCGTCCGCGCGCAACGGGCGAAGCCCGGCGATCAGCGATTCCGCAGCCGAGCAGGTGGCATCCGATACGAGCCACGCGACGCGATCGAACGCGCCGGTGGTCGGTTGGGCCGGCAGGTCGATCCGCAGATCGCTCGCCGACATCCGAGCGTTGTAGCGCAGGTGCACGAACGGCTGACCCGCGGTGCGCGCCGGGGCCAGCGAGGCGGCGACTTCCGCGGCGACGAACAGCCGTCCGCCGCCGTTGTCGCGCAGGTCGACCACGAGGCGGCGTGCGCCCGCGGCACGCACCGCCTCGAGCGCGTCGGCCCAGGCTTGGCGTGCGGGTTCGCTGAACGTGTACAGCGCAACGTAGCCCACCGGGCCCGACGGTTGCTCGATCACCGTATGGGCGAGGACCGGGGCCACGCTGTACGGGGCCTTGGTGACGGTGGTTTCGCGTCGTGCGGCGCCTGTGCGCAGCACGCCCAGCGTCACCGCGAGGCCGGCCCGCGGCGGGCCGAGCGCCTCGGAGACGCGCTCCGGGGTGGTCAGCGCCGCCACCGCAACCCCGTCGATCGCATCGATCCGGTCGCCGCGCGCCAGACCGGCGGCCGCCGCGGGCGAGGCGGGCTGCACGAACCGCAGCACGATCGCGTCGCCGTCGATCCGGTAGCCGATGCCGAGTCCCACCGCGACCCCCTCGTCGAAGAACGCCTCGTAGGTGGTGCGGCGCTCGACGTAGCTGAAGCGATCCGGCGGATTCACGCGCAGCGCCTCGAGCGTCTGCGCGGCGGTGGTCGCCTTGGACAAGTCGGCCGGCGGCAGGCGATCGGCGTACAGGTACAGCGTACGCATCACGGTCGCGGCCCAGTCGACCTCCGAGTCGCCCGCGGCGGGCGGCGGCGGGGCCGGTGCGCCACCGCAGCCCGCCAGCGCGAGCGCTCCGGCGGCGATCGTCGCGGCGGCCGAGCGGGGCAGGAACCTCACCGAGGCGTTCCGGCGCGGTGCCAAGAGGCGCGACAGCCAGACCATGTGCGCAGACTAGCGCGCGCTCGCGAGCCGGTGAAGGTCCACCGGTCGGTCGACGGCTTCCGGTAAGATCGAGGACCCTGTTCGCTGCCGGCCCGTCCGGCCCCCTGCATTGAAAGAGACCCGTCACGCGCGCTCCGGCCGCGATCGCAAGTCGCACCTGTCCGCGGATGCCGAGCGCCTGGTTGCGGCGGCGCTGGGCCTGTCGCACTCCGGCAGCCGCGTCGAGGACCGCTACTGGGACGCACAACTCGCGCAGCGTATCGATCGACTGCTCGACACCGGCCATCCGCAGTCGATCTACGACGCGCTCGACCGGCTCAACCAGACCGACGGCGAGGCCTACGGTGCGCTGATCGAAGCGGTGGAAAGCGCCTCGGAGTCGCTGGTGATCGAGCACGACGGTCGGCCTTGGGAGGTCGTGCTGGTGGCCGCGCCGGTGGTCGCTTGGACGCGCTTTCGCATTCCGTCCGGCCCCATACCGGCCGATGCGCTCGCGGCCCTGTCGGCGCACTGGCAGGCCCACGTGCTCGCCCGGGACGTCCGGTTCAGGATGGCGCCGCTCAGCTACAGCGTCGATCAACTGCCGCGGGACTTCGCCGAACTGCGGCGACTGACGCGTCGACTCGGCACCTGGGCGGTGACCGGCACCGGCAGCGCGCGCCAGGACGCGAAGTCGCTGCCCGAGACCGCCGAGATGCTGGCGGACAGCAGGTTCCTGGTGGCGGCGGTCGCCGCGCCGCCCGGCGCGCCGCTGTTCCGCTGGCAGCACACGGACGCGTCCGACCACGCGTCGCGGGTCGCCTGTCTCGAGCAGTGGATCGCCCAGGCCCGTACCTGGATCGAATCCCTGCTGCCTGGCTGCGGCTTCGAGTGCCTGCTGCCGGACGCGTATCACATCAACCTGCGCGAGGCCGACCGGCGCGTGCGTCCGTACGCGATCAACGCCGGCGTGCACTTCCTCACCCACGCGCTCGGTGTGGAGCCGTCCGGCCTGCGCGCCACGGTCGCGCCGTTCGGCGACGATCGTGTCGACGAGTACCGGATCGGCCTGTCGGTGGGCGACAGCGAGGAGGTCGCGCAGGGGGTCGTGTGGCCGCTGCTCGGGGCGGAGAGCGAGACCGACGAGCCGTCCCCGCTCGACCGCATCCGCGAGACGCTGAGGGAGGCCGGCGTGGTCGACGTCCGCACGTGGCCGGATCTGACCGAGCCCGAGTACTGCGAGGACTGCGGCGTGCCGCTGTATCCGAATCACGCGGGCGAGGTCGTGCACGCCGAGATGCCCGAGGACGCCGAGCCGGAGAGCTCGCACTTCCACTGAATCGCGGCACTGCGCGTTCGCTGTGCCCGGACGGACGTCGGCCGCTCGGACGCGAGCGCGCCGCCGGCTCGAACGACGCCCCCGCGGGGCGAAGCGTCGGCGCTCGCCTCCGTCGGCATCGACGGTGTGATCGGTTCTTTTCGGAACGGTCGCCGCACCGGTGGCATCACCCGCCGCTTTCCGGCCTGCGGCGCATCGCTTAATATCAGAACGTAAGCATATTCAAGATCCTTGACCCTCCTCGTCGGGATTCAGTCCGGTGGGAGGGGGCGACTAGGAGATGCCGTGGAGCGAGGCACCGCACCTTCCGGCCGGTTGGTCAAGGCCCCGGAGCATTTTCTCGACCCGGCCGGTATCCGGCGCGTCTTCGACGAAGCTCGGCACGGCCGCCGGGACTTCATCCGCCGAGCGTTTGCTGCGGCCACCGCGGGCGCCGCAGCCGCGGCCAGTCCGGCGGCCACCGCGTCCGTGGGCGACGGCGGCGATCCTGCGATCCTGAACCTGCCCGAGCACACCACCGGGCTGGGGCAGCCCGTCGTCACCGACGGTTACGGACGCCCATCGAAGCACGAAGCGAACGTCCAGCGCCGCCAGAGCCCCGGGCTGACTCAGACCAACCAGGCGTCGGTGTCGTTCGCGCCGCTGCAGAGCCTGTTCGGCATCGTGACGCCGAGCGGTCTGCACTTCGAGCGTCATCACCAGGGCTGGTGGGACGTCGATCCCACCCGGCACCGGCTGATGATCAACGGCTCGGACGAAAAGATCGTGCGCAAGCCCATGGTCTTCACGATGGACGACCTCATGCGGCTGCCGTCGGTGAGCCGCTTCCACTTCATCGAGTGCGGTGCCAACAGCGGGATGGAGTGGGGCAACGTCGCGGTGCCGACCTGCCAGTACACCCACGGGATGCTGAGCTGCTGCGAGTTCACCGGCGTGCCGCTGAAGCTCCTGCTGGACATGGCGGGTACCGACGTGCGGCGCGGCCGATTCCTGCTGGCCGAGGGCGCCGATGGCTCGTCGATGACGCGGACCCTCCCGATGGAGCTGGTCGAGCGCGGCGAGGTGCTGGTCGCCTACGGACAGAACGGGGAGATGCTCCGGCCCGAGAACGGCTACCCGCTGCGGCTGGTGGTGCCAGGGGTTCAGGGCGTGAGCTGGGTCAAGTACCTGCGGCGGATCGAGGTGGGTGACCAGCCGTACGGCACGAAGGACGAGGTGCTGCACTACGTCGACCTGATGCCCGATGGCCTGCACCGTCAGTACACCAGCATCCAGGAGTGCAAGAGCGTGGTCACCACCCCGTCGGGCGGGCAGGTGCTGCTCGGGACCGGGTTCTACAACCTCACCGGTCTCGCGTGGTCGGGACGCGGCAAGGTGAGACGCGTGGACGTGTCGGTGGACGGTGGACGCAACTGGCGGCAGGCCCGGCTGGAGACGCCCGTGCTGTCGAAGTGCCTCACGCGATTCAACCTCGACTGGGTGTGGGACGGCAGGCCGGCGCTGGTGCAGAGCCGCGCGGTCGACGAGACCGGCTACGTCCAGCCCACCTACCGGCAGTTGCGGGCGGTGCGGGGCAGCCGCTCCATCTACCACAACAATGCGGTGCAGACCTGGCTGGTCACCGAGAGCGGGGAGGTCCGGAATGTCCAGCTGTCGTGAGGGGGTCGTCGCGGTGCTGATCGCCGCCGCGCTGACCGCCGGTGCCGCGCAGGGCCAGACCTTTCCCGGCGTCGGCCGTCCGGCGACCGCCAAGGAATTGAGCGCGTGGGACATCGACGTTCGCCCCGACTTCAAGGGGCTGCCGAAGGGATCGGGCAGCGTGTCGCGCGGCCAGGACCTGTGGGAATCCAAGTGCGCGTCCTGCCATGGGATCTTCGGCGAGAGCAACGAGGTGTTCTCGCCGGTTGTCGGGGGGACCGGCAAGGCCGACATCGAGACCGGGCGGGTCGCGAGGCTGCGCGACGAGTCGTTTCCGCAGCGCACGACGATGATGAAGCTGTCGTCACTGTCGTCGTTGTGGGACTACATCAATCGGGCGATGCCGTGGAATCAGCCCAAGTCGCTGACCTCCGACGAGGTCTATGCGGTGACCGCCTTCATCCTGAATCTCGCCGGTGTGGTTGCGGACGACTTCACGCTGTCCGACCGCAACATCGCCGAAGTTCAGAAGCGCCTGCCGAATCGCAACGGCATGACGACCGAGCACGCCCTGTGGCCAGGCGACGGATTCGGGCGCCGGGCGCCGGACGTGCGCGCGACCGCATGCGTGCGCGATTGCGGCCCCGAGCCCAAGGTCGCATCGTCGCTGCCGGACCATGCGCGCAACGCCCACGGCAACCTGGCCGAACAGAACCGCCTGGTCGGTGCTCAACGCGGCGCCGACACCACCCAGCCCGCGCCGACGACACTCGCCGAGGTGGCCGCGCGGGCGACGACCGTCGGGTTGGCCGCGGCCGCACCGCGGACCGAACCGGCGGCGCTGGCACTGGCGAAGCAGCATGCGTGCACCGCCTGTCACGGCATCGACAACCGCCTCGTCGGGCCGAGCTTCGTCGAGGTCGCACGGCGCCACGCCGGTCGCGCCGACCTGGTCGATTACCTCGCGGGCCGGATCAAGGCGGGTGGCGCCGGAGTCTGGGGGCCGGTACCGATGCCGCCGCAGTCCCTCGGGGATGCCGATGCCCGGGCGATCGCCCAGTGGCTTGCCGCTGGCGCCATCCCGTGACCGGGCGAGCCCACGCCGCGGGCTGCGGACGTATCATCGATCACCGCTCAACCAAGGAGTCCGAAGTGAACAGTCGCAGGCAGATGTTGAGCCGATCGGCCCGTGTGGCCGCGGCGCTCGCAGCGGCCGGGGCGCTTCCCGGTATCGCGTTCGCCCAGTCGGGCGGCTGGAACAAGGCCGCGTTCGAGGCGAAGACCATGGCCGAACTGATGAAGGCGCTCGGTGGCTCGGCGCCGGTCGAGAGCAAGGAGGTCACGCTCACTGCGCCGGACATCGCCGAGAACGGCGCCGTAGTGCCGGTGGCGGTCGCCTCGAGCGCCTCCGGCGTGCGGCGGATGCTGGTGCTCGTCGAGAAGAATCCGAACGTGCTGGCCGCCACCTTCGACGTCAGTGATGCGGTCGACGCCAGTTTCGGCACGAGGGTGAAGATGGGCCAGTCGTCCAACGTCTACGCGGTTGCGATGACGGCCGACGGCAAGACGCTGTTCGCGATGAAGGAAGTCAAGGTGACCCTCGGCGGCTGCGGCGGCTGAGACGAGAGCAACGAGGAGCTCGACATGTCAGATCCGATGCGCATTCGTGCACAAGCGTCCGGCGACAAGGTGACCGTGCGCGTGCTGATGAGCCACGAGATGGAGACCGGCCAGCGCAGGGACGCGTCCGGCAAGCTGGTGCCCGCCTGGTTCATCACCGAGGTGAGCGCGACGCTGAACGGGCGGCCGGTGATGAGCGCGCAGTGGGGGCCGGCGGTCTCGAAGAACCCCTTCCTGCAGTTCGTGGTCAAGGGCGGCAAGGCCGGCGACAAGATCGCCGTGACCTGGGTCGACAACAAGGGCGACAAGCGCACCGACGAAGCCACGGTCAGCTGAACGCACGCCGCGTTCGCATCCGGTCTTCGAGGGCCGATGCGGCGTGCCATCGGCCGGCACGTGGAGTGACCGAGCCGGGCTTCGAACGAGAGAAGGGGGAGTCGATGAAACGGGTCGCATCCGCAATCGCGGTCGTGCTGGCCGCTTGGGGCCTGCAAGCGGGCGCGCAGGGCCGTACTACGGCCGACGGCATCGCCGAATACCGGAAGATGCTCGAGGACGGCAACCCCGCGGAGCTGTTCGAAGCCCGCGGTGAGGCGCTGTGGAAGCAGCGGCGCGGGCCCAAGAACGCGTCGCTGGAGCGCTGCGACCTGGGCCGGGGGCCGGGCGTGGTCAAGGGCGCCTTCGTCACGCTGCCGCGATGGTTCGCCGATACGCAGCGCGTCCAGGACCTCGAGTCCCGGCTGCTCACCTGCATGGAGACGCTTCAGGGCATCCCTGCGGCCGAGGTTGCGAAGACCCCGTTTGGGCGCGACGAGCAGCGCAACATCGAGGGGCTGGTGGCCTGGATCGCCGCTGAGTCGCGCGGCATGCGGTTCGAGCTGCCCCAGACCCATCCGGAGGAGCGCGCGATGTACGAACTCGGCAAGCGCGCGTTCTTCTACCGCGGTGGCTCTCACGACTTCTCCTGTGCCTCGTGTCACGGCGAGGAGGGCAAGCGCATCCGCTTGCAGGATCTGCCGGTACTCACCCGCAATCCGGGTGACGGCGTCGGCTTCGCCGCATGGCCGGCCTACCGCGTGAGCGCGGGCGAGCTCTGGGGCATGCAGCGCCGCCTGAACGACTGCTACCGCCAGCAGCGCTTCCCGTACCCGGGCTACGGGTCGGAGGTGACGATCGCGCTCGGCGTGTACATGGGCGTCAACGGCAAGGGCGCTGAATCGATCGCGCCGTCGATCAAGCGCTGAGGGGAGCGACACGATGACTGCACGCGGGATCATGCGCACGACGACCGCCGTGGTACTGGCCGGCGGCGCGATCGCCGGCTGCGCGGTGTTCTCCCCCGGGGCCGCGCTGGATGCACGGATGGCCGACATGATGGCCGCTTCATTCCGGGATCAGGGCATCGCGAAGGTCGACCGGCTCGCACAGGACCTCGCCAACGAGGCCTGTTCGAACGCCCAGGGACGGGACCTGCCGCCCGACCTCGTTAGGCGCATCGAGGCGGAGAACATGAAGACCGTGAAGGCGCCGTCCGACGGGCGCTATCTCGGCGACTGGAAGCGCGGCGAGGCGATCGCCCAGAGTGGCCGCGGCATGACCTGGACCGATGCCAGCGCGGCGCCCGCCGGCAACGGCGGCAACTGCTACAACTGCCACGAGCTCTCCAAGCAGGAGATCTCCTACGGCACCATCGGCCCGAGCCTGCACCACTACGGCCGGCTGCGGGGCGTATCCGATCCGGCCAGCCCGGCCTCGCGCCCGATCGTCGAGTACACCTGGGGCAAGCTCTGGAACACCCGGGCATACAACGCGTGCTCGAGCATGCCGCGCTTCGGGCACCTGGGACTGCTCGATGAGCAGCAGCTGCGCGACCTGATGGCTCTGCTGCTGGACCCGAACTCCCCGGTCAACCGCTGACGGTCGTCGGACGGCGTACGGCCGTCCTCGCATTGCGGGAGCGCTGAACGATGACCCTGTCCCGACGGGAGTTCTTGCACGTGCTGGGTGTGGCCGCGGCGGCCGGCATGGCGCTCGGCCGCCATGCCGAGGCCGATGCGCAGCAGGCCCAGTTCGGTCTGTACGAGGTGCCGCGTTTCGGCAACGTCTCGTTGCTGCACATGACCGACTGCCATGCGCAGCTGCTGCCGATCCGATTCCGCGAGCCGAGCGTGAACCTGGGGGTGGGCGACATGTCGGGGCGCTTGCCCCACCTGGTCGGCGAGCACCTGCTGAGGGCGGCCGGCGTGCCCGCGGGCTCGGCGCTCGCGCACGCGTTCACGTTCCTGGATTTCGAGCAGGCGTCGCGGCGCTACGGACGGGTGGGTGGCTTCGCCCATCTCGCCACGTTGGTCAAGATGATGAAAGCGAGCCGGCCGGGCGCACTGCTGCTCGACGGAGGCGACACCTGGCAAGGCTCGGCCACGTCGCTGTGGACGAACGCGCAGGACATGGTCGACGCCTGCAAGCTCTTGGGCGTGGACGTGATGACCGGGCACTGGGAATTCACCTACGGCATGGAGCGAGTCAGGGAGATCGTCGACAAGGACTTCAAGGGCGCGATCGACTTCGTCGCCCAGAACGTGAAGACCGCCGACTTCGGCGATCCGGTGTTTCCGGCCTACGTGATCCGCCCGATCGGGGGCGTTCCGGTCGCGATCGTCGGCCAGGCGTTTCCCTATACGCCGATCGCGAATCCGCGCTGGCAGGTCGCCGACTGGAGCTTCGGCATCCAGGACGACCATCTGCAGACGGTGGTCGACGAGGCGCGCGGAAAGGGGGCTCAGGTCGTGGTCGTGCTGTCGCACAACGGCATGGACGTGGACCTGAAGATGGCGTCGCGGGTGCGCGGCGTGGACGCGATCCTGGGCGGGCACACGCACGACGGCGTACCGGTGGCGGTGCCGGTCGAGAACCCGGGCGGACGCACGCTGGTGACTAACGCCGGCAGCAACGGTAAGTTCCTGGGGGTGCTCGACCTGGAGGTCCGCGGCGGCCGCGTTGCCGATCATCGCTACCGATTGCTGCCCGTGTTCGCGAACCAGCTGCCCGCAGACCCGGCGATGCAGGCGCTGATCGACCGGGTGCGGGCGCCGTTCAAGGCGCGGCTCGAGCAGCCGCTGGCGGTGACCGACGGCCTGCTGTACCGCCGCGGCAACTTCAACGGAACGTGGGACCAGCTGATCGTCGACGCGCTGATGGACGTTCAGGGGGCGGATCTTGCGTTTTCGCCGGGCTTTCGCTGGGGTACGTCGCTGTTGCCCGGCGAGACGATCACCCGCGAGCTGCTGATGGATCAGGTCGCGATCACCTATCCGTTCGCGACGCTCACCGAGATGAGCGGCGAGATGATCAAGACCGTGCTCGAGGACGTTGCCGACAACCTGTTCAACCCCGACCCGTACTACCAGCAGGGCGGGGACATGGTGCGGGTCGGAGGGCTGGCGTACGCGATCGCGCCCGGCGCCCGCATGGGTGGCCGGATCAGCGACTTGCGCCTGAACGGACGCCCGCTCGAGGCCGACCGGCGCTACAAGGTCGCCGGATGGGCGCCGGTCGCCGAGGAGGCGCGCAACGCGCCTGGCGTCAGGCCGGTCTGGGAGGTGGTCGAGGAGTGGCTGCGCGGCCGCGGCGGGCGCGTGGCGGCGCGCGCACCGAACCTGCCGCGGCTGATCGGTGTGGCCGGTAACGCGGGCATCGCCGCCTGAGCGGGCCGCGGCGCGCGCGGCCGCCGTTCGGAGAACGCGTAGGAGGACCGATGGGCAGGGCAGGGTGGCCGGCTGCGGCCGGGGTCGTGATCGCGATGCTGTGGCCGGCGTCGGCCGACGCCGATGATGCGAAGCGGGTCGAGGACATCGTGCAGGGCAAGTGCTTCATCTGCCACGGCATGGACGGGGAGAGCTCGAGCCCGGCGTTTCCACGGCTCGCCGGGCAGAACGCGGGGTACGTCGCCAGGCAGCTGGCGGATTACAAGAGCGGCCGGCGTCGCAGCACGACGATGCAGCCGATGGTCGAGGACCTCGGCCCGGCCGACTTCGCGGCGCTCGGCGCGTTCTTCGCGTCGCGACCGACCCATGCCCACGCGGTCGAGGATCCGGGCCTCGCCGAGGTCGGTCGCGGCGTCTTCCTGCGCGGCAACCCGGACTCGGGCGTGGTCGCCTGCGCGACCTGCCATGGCCCGAACGCGCAGGGCAGCGACACGCTCCCGCGGCTCGCCGGTCAGCACGCGCGGTACACCGAGACGCAGCTCAAGCAGTTCAACCGGCGCGAGCGCACCAACGACAACGCGGTGATGCACGCGATCGCCAGTCGGCTGACCGAGCACGAGACGCGGGCCGTGGCCGCCTATCTGAGCGGGCTGAAGTAGGGCGGCCAGGTACGAGGCGCGCCTCGCTCGCGCACGGGCGGGCGCGCCCCGGGCGTTGCATGCGGGCGCGCCCGGCGAGCGAGGTGCGCGCTCAGGCCACCCCGATCATGTCGTTCCAGATGTTGGTCGCCCAGGCCAGCGCGTAGCGCCCCTCGAGCTGGTTGGCCGCAGCCGACACCCCACCCGAACCCGGCACGGTCTTGAACGTCTTGTCCGCCGCGTCGTACTGATGGACCGAAGCGACGTGGATCACGTCGCGTTGCGTGACGAAGCTGTAGCAGGTGTTCATCACGACCGGCGACGTGCTGACCGGCTCGCCCTTCAGCAGCTGGATGATCGCCGCGGCAGCCACCTTCGCGTGCTGGTTCGCCATGTGACCGGACTTGGGCATGGCCGGCGCCGAGAAGGTCGCGTCGCCGAGGACATGGATTCCCCGTACCGCAGTTGATTCCATCGTGAGCCAGTCGACGCCGACCCAGCGGGCGTTCATGTTGACCACACCGGCCTGCACGGCGATGTCGCCCGCGCGCTGAGGCGGCACGATGTTGAGCACGTCGGCCTTGACGTCGTCGAAGTCGGTCCGCGCGACGTTGCCGGAGACCTCCTTGACCTCGGCATTCGGGCGGTATTCGAGGACCCCCTTGTAGTGCTGCTCGAACGCGCGTTCGAACAGCGCCTTCTTCGACTGGACCTCGGGATTCGCATCGAGCACCAGCAGCTTCGACTTGGGCTTGGCCGTGCGCAGATAACTCGCGATCATGCAGGCGCGCTCGTACGGGCCGGGCGGGCAGCGGTACGGCACGCGCGGGATCGACACGACCACCACGCCGCCGTCGGCCATCGATTCGAGCTGCTGGCGCAACGTCACGGTCTGCGGGCCGGCACGCCACGCGTGCACCAGCCGCCCCGAATCGATCGCCGGCTTCAGCCCCGCGACCTGCTCGAACAGGAAGTCGATGCCGGGCGAGAGCACGAGCCGGTCGTAGGGGATCTCGCCGCCGGATGCCAGCCGGACGCGACGGCCGGCAGCATCGACCGCGGACACCGAGTCACGCACCACGCGAACCCCCGCAGCCCGCAGCGGGTCGTAGCTGCGGGTGACGTCACCGATCTGACGGTAGCCGCCCACCACCAGATTGGAGATCGGGCAGGAGACGAAACTCGCGTTCGGTTCGACCAGCGTGACGTCCACGTTGCCACCCCAGGCCTTGAGGTAGCGGGCCGCGGTCGCGCCGCCGTAGCCGCCGCCGACGACCACCACGCGGCCGATCGACGGTCCGCCGGAGGGCGTGGCACAGCCGGAAGCCAGGGTCGCGCCGCCGAGTGCGGCACCAGCGGCGAGCCAGCGCCGCCGTTGGGGGGCCTGGAGATCGGTACGGGTGTCCATCGCAGGGCTCCTGTTCACTGACGGGGTTTCTGTGCGGCGAGGTAGCTCGCGATCGCCTGCAGTTGCGGCTCGGTGTACCCCTTGACGATCTGGTGCATGATCGT
>JBIKMO010000011.1:0-33655 GCA_044359175.1 Burkholderiaceae bacterium
GCGGTCCGCGCGTCGATCGCGGTCGCAGTCAGGCGGATCGACTGCGGCGTGTCGTCCGGACCGGCGAACAGCCTGACCTCGCCGCTGCCGCAGCCCGCCGCGGCGGTCAGGGCCATGCACGCGGCAATCCCGGACGCCCGCGCCCTGACCCCGTCCGCCCGCCACCCGCCTCGCAACCCGCCCCCTTCCGCGATCTGCGCACCGTCCCCGGGCGACGATGTTCGCACGCCCGGGCGCCGGCGCGGGCACCGCTACAATCGGAGCATGCAGGTCCTGGTCAACGGCTCGTACGAGCAGCTTGCGCCCGGCACGACGGTGGGCGAACTGATCGCGCACATGGCGCTCGCCGGCCGCCGAGTCGCGGTCGAGCGCAACGGCGAGATCGTGCCGCGATCCACCCATGCACAGGTCGTACTGGCCGAGGGCGATCGGGTCGAAATCGTGGTCGCGGTCGGGGGCGGCTGAGCGCTTGAGCGCCGTGGTCCGTTCCGCCCCGCGCGCGACCCGCTGACCCGCGCGCCGCGCCGCGCGTCCGCGCGACGCTAGAATGCGGCATGACGTCCGCCGACCCAACGTTCGACGATCCGCTGCGCATCGGTACCCGCCGCTTCGGCTCGCGCCTGCTGATCGGCACCGGCAAGTACAAGGACCTGGACGAAACGCGGCGCGCGGTCGAGGCCAGTGGCGCCGAAATCGTCACGGTAGCGATCCGGCGCACGAACATCGGTCAGGATCCGAAGGCGCCGAACCTGCTGGACGTGCTGCCGCCGTCCCGGTTCACGATGCTGCCCAACACCGCGGGCTGCTACAGCGCCGACGAGGCGCTGCGCACGCTGCGCCTCGCTCGCGAGCTGCTCGACGGCCACGCGCTCGTCAAGCTCGAGGTGCTCGGCGATCCGCATACGCTGTACCCGGACATGCCCGAGACGGTGAAGGCCGCCGAGGTGCTGGTGCGCGAAGGCTTCGAGGTGATGGTCTATTGCAGCGACGATCCGATCCAGGCGCGCGTGCTCGAATCGGTCGGCTGCGTCGCGGTGATGCCGCTCGCCTCGCTGATCGGCTCGGGCATGGGCATCCTGAATCCGTGGAACCTGCAGCTGATCCTCGAGCGCGCGACCGTGCCGGTGATCGTCGACGCGGGCGTGGGCACCGCCTCGGATGCGGCGGTCGCCATGGAGCTCGGCTGCGCCGGCGTGCTGATGAATACCGCGGTCGCCGCCGCGCGGGACCCGGTGCGGATGGCCGGCGCGATGCGCAAGGCCGTCGAGGCCGGACGCGACGCGTTCCTCGCCGGACGCATGCCGCGCAAGTCCTACTCGGCGAGCGCGTCCTCGCCCCTCGGCGGGCTGATCGGGCCGGCCCGGGGCACCTAGACCGTTCCGCGATGCCCGTCGCCGAGCCGCCGGCGGCCGCCGACCCGCGCCCGCATCGCGCGATCCGCAGCTTCGTGCTGCGCCGCGGTCACCTGTCGGACGCGCAACGCGACGCCCACGCGCGGCTGATGCCGCTGTGGTCGGTGCCGGACGCACCGCGCACCATCGATCCGCAGGCGCTGTTCGGGCGCCGCGCGCCGGTGGTGCTCGAGATCGGGTTCGGCATGGGCCAGGGCACCGCCGAGGCCGCGGCCGCCCGACCGGACACCGATTTCCTGGGCGTCGAGGTGTACACGCCCGGCGTGGGCAGCCTGCTGCGGCAGATCGAGGCGCGCGGACTGCACAACCTGCGGCTGATCCAGCATGACGCGGTCGAGGTCGTTCGCGACCGGATCGCACCGGACTCGCTCGCCGGCGTGCACATCTGGTTCCCGGATCCTTGGCCGAAGAAGCGCCACCACAAGCGCCGACTGATCCAGCCGCCGTTCGTCGCGCTGCTCGCCTCGCGGATCGCACCGGGCGGCTACCTGCACTGCGCCACCGACTGGGAGGAGTACGCGGCCCGCATGCTCGAGGTGCTGTCGGCCGAGCCGCGGCTGGTCAACACTGCCGAGGGGTTCGCCCCGCGCCCGGCGTGGCGCCCGCCCACCCGGTTCGAGCAGCGCGGCCTGCGGCTCGGGCACGCGGTGCGGGACCTGCTCTTCGTGCGGCGAACGCCGTCGTAGGCCGCCGGTCGTGGCCTCCAGGGCGGGTTCGGGATGGGTCTGGTCGAGTGACCACGGACGGATGTGCCCCGGGTGTCGCAGGCCGCTCGCGGCCTGCGCGTGCCGTGCGTCCGACGCCACCCGTCCTGCGGCATCCGACGGCGTCGTCCGGGTCTCGCGCGAGACCGGCGGACGCGGCGGCAAGACCGTCACCGTGGTGCGCGGCGTGCCGTTGCCGCCGCCGGCGCTCGCGGACCTCGCGCGCCGGCTGAAGGCGGCCTGCGGCAGCGGCGGCACCGTGAAGGACGGCACGATCGAGCTGCAGGGCGATCACCGCGAGACGGTGGTCGCGCTGCTCGAGCGCGCGGGCCACCGCGTGCGGCGCGCAGGCGGCTGATCCGCGGCCCCGCGTCGGCCCGCCCGCAGCCGCCCGCGGTGCCGTCGCCCGCGACGCCGCCGGGACCACGGGTTGCCGGGCTGCGGCACGGTGCGCTAGGCTCGACCGATCCGCGACGCCGCTGCAGGACACGCCGCACGATGGAATCGATCTACTACGTGATGGCCTGGGCCTGTCACCGCCGCTGCCGTCACTGCTACGAGGGCCGGTTCCGGCCGTACGTCCGGGGCGCGCTCGAGGGGGTGCTCGCCGAAGCCGAGCGCAACTTCCCGCGCATCGTCGATCACTTCCCGGAGCGGATGACGTATCTCGACCTCGGGGCGCAGGCCGCCGACGGCGATGCGCCCGAGCGCACCGGCCGGGTGATTCTGTCGGGAGGCGAGTCGCTGCTGGAGGCGGTCCGGCACCGGGTCACCTACCCGGTGGTCGAACGGCTGGTCGCGCGCTACCGCGGACGCGGTGGCGTCAAGGTCGTGATCCAGACCACCGGCGACCTGCTCGATGACCGGATCGTCGCCGAGCTGCTCGAGCGCGGCGTGTGGATGATCTCGGTGGCGAGCGTCGACGACTTCCACGTCGGGCTCGAGGGTCCCGATCGGCAGCGCGCCTTCGTCGAGCGGCTGACCGCGCTCTTCGAGCGGCACGGCATGCGCCGCTCCGGGCTGTCCTCGACCGTGCGCCTGTGGCACGAGGAGGACGGTCCGGTCTTCTCGTTCTTCGGCGCGACCCCGGAGTCGTGGATCGGCAAGCTCTGGCCGCGCGGCCGGGCCTGGGAGAACAGCCTGCCGCGCTCGACGCTGGCGGACAACTTCTGCAACCGCTGGTCCGGCGGGCTGGGCTTCCTGCGCCATCGCTTTGAAGGCTCCGAGGTATCGGTCGAGCCGGACGGCAAGGTCTACCCGTGCTGCGTGAAGACCCGCCTGCCGATCGGCAACCTGCTCGAGGAGCCGCTGCTCGAGATCCTGGAGTCGCTGGTCGGGGTGCCGGCGTACGAAGCGATCACGATGGGCCACCCGGAGCGGATGGGGCTGGCCTACGGCTGGGACGAAGCCCGATTCGTCGAGGCGTCGCGCACCACGCTGCCCGACGGCACGCCGTACCGCAACCTGTGCATCGGCTGCGACCGGTTCCACGACGCGGTGCTCGGCCCGGTGCTCGAGCAGGCGCGTGCGCGCCGCCGCGCCGCGCGCGGGCTGCCGCCGGAGCCCGCGCGGGCGCGGATGCGACCGGTCCCCGCGCGGCTCGAAGCGCAGCGCGAACCGCGGTGAGACGCCGGCTGATCGGGGCCGCCGCGGCGCTGCCCGCCCTCGGGTTGCCCGTGGCCGCGCGGGCGCAGCCGTCCGCAGCCTGGGACGAGGTGCTGCGCCGCGGCCGCAACGGCCAGGTCTTCTGGAACGCCTGGGCGGGCGACGAGCGCACGAACGCGTTCATCGCCTGGACGGGCGAGCAGCTGCGCGCGCGCCACGGCCTCGCCGTCCGGCACGTGCGCCTGAAGGACACCGCCGAAGCGGTCACGCGCGTGATCGCGGAAAAGTCCGCGGGCCGCGACGCCGACGGCTCGATCGACCTGATCTGGATCAACGGCCCGAACTTCCTGAACATGAAGCAGGCCGGGCTGCTGCACGGTCCGTTCGTCGAGCGGCTGCCGAACTGGCGGTACGTGGACACCGTGACCAAGCGCAGCAACGTGATCGACTTCACCACGCCGGTGGCCGGCTACGCATCGCCCTGGCGGATGGCGCAGGTGGTGTTCGTGTACGACTCGGCCCGGCTGCGCGATGCGTCCGCGCTGCCGCGCTCGGCCCCCGCGATGCTCGACTGGGCCCGTCGCCACCCGGGACGGCTCACGCACCCGAACGTGCGCAACTTCCTCGGCGCGACCTTCCTCAAGCAGGCGCTGCACGAGCTGGTGCCGGACGCCGCGGTGCTGCAGCAGGCGGCGAGCGACGCATCCTTCGGACCCACGGTCGCACCGCTGTGGGCCTGGTACGACGCGCTGCGTCCGCTGCTGTGGCGCCAGGGCCGGCAGTTCCCCGAGACGGGCCCCGCGCAGCGTCAGCTGATGAACGACGGCGAGATCGACCTGATGATCTCCTTCAACCCCGCCGAGGCGGCGGTGGCGATCGTCAACGGGCTGCTGCCGGACACGGTACGCACCTTCACGTTCACCCGGGGCACTCTGGGCAACACCAGCTTCGTCGCGATCCCGTACAACTCGCCGCACAAGGACGCGGCGATGATCGTCGCCGACTTCCTGCTGGAGCCCGCGACGCAGGCGTACGCCCAGGACATCCGGCAGATGGGCAACCCGACGGTGCTCGACCTCGCCCGGCTCTCCCCGGCGGACCGCGCCCGCTTCGACGCACTGACGCCGAGCCCCGCGCTGCCCTCGCCCGCCGACCTCGCTCGGCCACAGCTCGAGCCGCACGCCTCCTGGATGACGCGCATCACCGCGGACTGGGAACGCCGCTACACGCGATGACCCCGCGGGTGCCGCGCGCGCTCGCACTCGCGCCCGCACTCACGGTCGCGGCGTTCGCACTGCCGATCGGCGCGGGCCTCGCGGGCACGCTGCTGCCGGCCTTCGGCGTGCTGCCCGCGCTCGGCCGTACGCAGCCCGGCCTGGAGGCGTGGCGCACGCTGATCGCGCAGCCCGGCTTCGAGGCGAGCCTGCGGCTGACGCTGATCACCGGGACGGTCTCGGCCGCGGCGTCGCTGACGCTCGCCTGCCTGATCGCCGCGGCGCTCCACGGTCGTCGCCGCGCCGCGCGCCTGGGTGCGTTGATCGCGCCGCTGATGGCGACGCCGCACGCGGCGGTTGCGATCGGCGTGGCGTTCCTGGTCGCGCCCTCGGGATGGGCCGTGCGCTGGGTGTCGCCGCAGCTCACCGGCTGGCAACTGCCGCCGGACGTGTCCACGGTCGGCCACGCGTCGGGCTGGCCGATCGTGCTCAGCCTGCTGCTCAAGGAAGTGCCCTACCTGCTGCTGATGATCGTCGGCGCACTGCACCAGGTGCCCGCGGCGAAGCGGGTGGATGCGGCGCGCGCGCTGGGCTACCCGGCGTCGGCCGCGTGGCTGAAGGCGGTACTGCCGACGGTCTGGCCGCAGATCCGGCTGCCCGCAGCGGCGGTGCTCGCCTACTCGCTGTCTGCGGTCGAACCGGCTGCGATCCTGGGTCCGGGCAATCCGCCGACGCTGGCGGTGCTCGCGTTGCGCTGGTTCGTTGACCCCGACCCGACCATGGCCCTGCCGGCGTCGGCCGCGGCCACGCTGCTCGCCGCGATCGTGCTCGCGGCGCTGCTGGCCGCCCGCGGGCTCGAAGCGGCGGGTGCGCGGCTGGGTCGCGCCTGGATCGAGCGCGGCGCCCGCACGAGCGGCCGCGCCCCGGCGGGCGCCGCACTCGCCGCGGGCGCCCTGTTGCTCGCGGCCGCGGTCGCGTCGCTCGCCGGCCTGCTGCTGTGGGCGTTCGCGCGGCAGTGGCGGTTCCCGGCCGCGCTGCCACAGACCTGGACGCTGGACACCTGGCATCGTCAGGCCTCCAGCCTCGCCGACCCGCTGGCCACGACCGTGATCGTCGCCGCGATCGCCACCGCGATCGCGATCGCGCTCGCCGTGGCGTGCCTGGAGCACGAGGCGCGCACCGCCTCCGGCGCGCGCCCGCGCACGCTCGCGCTGCTCTACCTGCCGCTGCTCGTGCCGCAGATCGCGTTCCTGTTCGGGCTGCAGGTGCTGCTCGCCCGACTGGGCGCGGACGGGGCGACCGCCGCGGTGATCTGGGCGCATCTGGTCTACGTGCTGCCGTACGTGTTCCTGTCGCTCACCGATCCGTGGCGCGCGTTCGACCGCCGCTACGAGCGCAGCGCGCTGTCGCTCGGCCGGTCGCGGCTGCGAGTGTTCTGGGCGATCAAGCTGCCGATGCTGCTCGCGCCGCTGGCGATCGCCGCGGCGATCGGCATTGCGGTCAGCGTCGGACAGTACCTGCCCACGCTGTTTGCGGGCGCCGGGCGGGTCGCGACGCTGACCACCGAGGCGGTCACGCTGGCCGGCGGTGCCGATCGGCGGGTGATCGCGGTCTGGGCGGTGCTGCAGTCGGCGCTGCCGCTCGCGGCGTACCTGCTCGCCGTGGCGGTGCCGGCGGCGCTGTTCGCGCGCCGCCGTGGGATGACGCGGTGACCGAGGCCTGGGCACGGGGCGCCGAGGGCGATGACGTCCCGAGCCCGAGATCGCCGCTGGCGCTTCGGGGGGTCACGCTGCGGCTGAACGGGCGTACGCTGTTCGCGCCGCTCACGCTCGAGGTACCGCCCGGAACCTGCACGACGCTGATGGGCCCCAGCGGCAGCGGCAAGTCGTCGCTGCTCGCATTCATCGCGGGCACGCTGGACCCTGCGTTCGAGGCGACCGGCTCGGCGTGGGTGGGCGAGGACGCCCTGGATGCGCTGCCCGCCGAGCGGCGCCGCGTCGGCATCCTGTTCCAGGACGACCTGCTGTTCCCGCACCTGTCGGTGGGCGGCAACCTCGCGTTCGCGCTGCCCCCGCAGGTCCGGCCGCGCGCGGCCCGTCGCGAACGCATCGAGCGGGCGCTCGCCGACGCGGGCCTGGCCGGGTTCGCCGACCGCGATCCGGCGACGCTCTCCGGCGGGCAGCGCGCGCGGGTGGCGCTGATGCGCACGCTGCTCGCCGAGCCGCGCGCGCTGCTTCTGGACGAACCGTTCGGCTCGCTCGACGCACACCTGCGCGGCGAGATCCGCCGCTTCGTGTTCGACCACGCGCGGGTGCGCGGACTGCCGGTGCTGCTGGTCACGCACGACCGCGAGGACGCACGCGCCGCGGCGGGCCCGGTGGTGCGGCTGGATCAGGCCGGCCCGGCGCCGTCCGCGCCGTGATGCCCGGCCTCCTGGGCCGACACCGGTCAGCCGGTCGGCGCGTGCAGTGCCGGATCCAGCAGCCGCCCCCACGCCGCGTCGAACGGATGCACATGCGTCACCGGACCCCGGGCGTCGCACAGCGGCAGGCCGCGGTGGGCCCACGCGAAGATCGAGCCGCGCAGGTTCTCGACCGACGCGACCCCCCGCGCACGCAGCGCCTCGGCCAGCCGCGCCGAGCGCACACCCACCGAGCAGTACGCGATCACGCGCGTGCCGACCGGCCGATCCGCGAGCACCGCGAGCGCGGTATCGATGTCCGGCGCGTGGCGGGCACCGGGCAGGTGGCTCACCGCGTGCTCGCCGGCGCTGCGCACGTCCAGCAGCACGACCGGCCGGGCGCCGGGCGTGGCCAGGTCGCGCGCGAGCGCATCCGGCTCGGTCTGCGGCAGCTGCGGGAAACGCTCGGCCAACCAGGCGTCGATCGCCGGCCAGTCGATCGACGCAGGCAGGGATCGCGGCACGGCGGACCTCGGGGACGTCGACGATACGATGGCGTGAGGATAGCCGCCGGGGCTGCCGTCGACGACGCGACGATGCGGCCGCGGATCACGGTGGGGCCGTGCGCTGCGACCGGGACGCTCGTGCCGAAGTCGTATTGAGGCGCACGACGCGGGGCGGCGACACTGCGAGGAGACCGGCCCGCACGTCCGCGGGCGACACACCGACGGGGTGCCCGACCGATGTCCGCGTCCGCCCGACGCTCGTTCGTCGCGCTGCAGCTCGCGGCCGCGCTGCTGGCCGCCTGCGACGCGCGCACGCTGATCGGCGCCCGACTCGCGCGCGAGGAGGTCGCCTTCGGCGCCTGGGTGGTGGAGCGGCTCGCCGCCGGCGATCGTGCATCGATCGAGGCGAGCTTCGATCGCGGCGCGCTCGACGGATCGGCCCGAGCAAGGATCGACGGCGTCGCCGGCACCTTCCCGGCAGCCGCGCCGTTGCGGGTCGAGCTGACCGACTGGACCGTACGCAAGCCGGTCGGCGGCCCCACCGAGTGGGAGATCGAGATGACCAGCCGCTATCCGGACGCGGCGCTGGTCACGCGGATCGTCTACCGGAAAGCCGGCCCTCGGCGCGATCTGACGCGGTTGCGCGTGACGCTGGAGCGGCGCGCCGACCCGGATGCGCTCCTGACCGCGACGGACTGAACCGCCGGCGCGCACCGGCACGGCGCTCGCGTGCGGCCGGCCCGGTGCAGCCGCGCCGCCCGCCTCAGGTCGCGCCGTCGAGGGCCGCGAACCGGGCGAGGTGGTGGTCCGCGTCGCCGAACTGCTGCGCGATCATCGTCAGGCGCCGGAAGGTGTGGGAGACCTTCAGCTCCTCGGTCATCCCCATGCCGCCGTGCAGCTGAACCGACTCCTGGGAGATCTGGCGGCAGGCGTCGGCGATCCTGATCTTCGCCGCCGACACCACGCGCGCACGATCGCGGGGGTCGCCGCCCGCGTCCACCTTCGAGCAAGCCAGGTAGCTCATGGAGCGCGACTGCTCCGCGGTGACGAACATCTCCACCATCCGGTGCTGCAGCGCCTGGAACGCGCCGATCGGCTGGCCGAACTGCTTGCGGGTCTTCAGGTACTCGAGCGTCGCGTCGTTCGCCGACTGCATCGCACCGACCGCCTCGGCGCACAGCAGCGCGGTCGCCCAGTCGGTGGCCTCCTCGATCGCCGGCATCGCCGTGCCCTCGGCGCCGACGATCGCGTCGGCCCGCAGCTGCACGCCGTCGAGCCGGACGTCGGCGGCGCGCTGGTTGTCCAGCGTGCGGTAGGCGGACATCGTCACGCCCTTCGCGTTCGGGGCGACCAGGAACAGCGACACGCCCTGCGCGTCGCCGGTCGCACCGGAGGTGCGCGCCGACACCAGCAGCAGGTCGGCGAGCGGCGCGCCGAGCACCACGCGCTTCGTGCCGTCGAGCACCCAGCCGTCGCCGGTGCGGCGCGCGGTGGCGGCCACGTGCCACAGCCGCCAGCGCGCGCCGTCCTCGCCCTGCGCGAAGGCGAGCAGCTGCGAGCCGTCGGCCACCGCGCCGAGCAGCTCGGACTTCTGCGCCGCGCTGCCCGCGCGGTCGACGAGACGCGCGGCAAGCGCACCCGCGAGCACCGGCTCGACCACCAGCGCGCGGCCGATCTCCTGCATCGTGCTCATCAGGTCGACCGCGCGCCCGCCGAAGCCGCCGGCCGCCTCGGACACCGCGAGCGCGGTCACGCCCATCTCCGCGAGCTGGCGCCACACCGCCTCGGACGCGCCGCGCTCCGAGTGGATGACCTGCTTGCGGCTCTCGAAGTCGTACTGGTCGGCGAGGAACCGGCCGACCGACTCGGCCATCAGCCGCTGCTCTTCGTTCAGTTCGAAGTCCATGGTGTCACAGCCCCAGGGTCGCCTTGGCGATGATGTTGCGCTGGATCTCGTTGGAGCCCGCGTAGATGCTGGTCTTGCGGTAGTTGGCGTAGCGCGGCGCCAGGCCCGCGGTGATCGCGTCGAACGCGCCGGCGGCCTGCTCGCCCACCGGCGAGCGCGGCGCGGCCATCGGCCCCGCGGCCTGCATCATCAGCTCGGTGAGCGCCTGCTGGATCTCGGTGCCGCGGATCTTCAGCATCGACACCTCGGCGCCGGGCGGGCGGCCGCCACGCATCGCGTCGAGGAAGCGCAGGTTCGTGATCTCCAGCGCCATCAGCTCCACCTCGACGCGCGTGAGCCTGTCGCGAAAGCGCGGGTCGTCGATCAGCGGGCGGCCGTCGGCGCCGACCTGCTTCGCCGCGTACGCCTTCAGCCGCGCGAGCTCGCGCTTGGAGCCGCCGATGCGCCCGGTGTTCAGCCGCTCGTGGCCGAGCAGGTACTTGGCCACGGTCCAGCCCTTGTTCTCCTCGTGCACGAGGTTCTCGACCGGCACCTCGACGTTGTCGAAGAACACCTCGTTCACCTCGTGCCCGCCGTCCATCAGGATCAGCGGCCGCACGGTGATGCCGGGCGTCTTCATGTCGATCAGCAGGAAGCTGATGCCCTCCTGGCGGATCTTGGTGTCGAAGTCGGTGCGCACCAGGCAGAAGATCCAGTCGCCATGCTGGCCGAGCGTGGTCCAGATCTTCTGGCCGTTCACCACGTACCTGTCGCCGCGCCGCTCGGCGCGCGTCTTCAGCGACGCGAGGTCCGAGCCCGAGCCCGGCTCGGAATAGCCCTGCACCCAGAACACGTCGCCGTTGTAGATGCCGGGCAGGTGCCGCTTCTTCTGCTCGGGCGTGCCGAACTTCAGCAGCACCTGCGCGCACATCACCACGCCGAACGCGACGATCGGCGGCGTGCCGGCCAGCCCGCACTCCTCCTCGAAGATGTAGCGCTGCGTGACGTTCCAGCCCGGACCGCCCCACTCCTGCGGCCACGCGGGCGCCACCCAGCCCTGCTTGGCGAGGATGCGGTGCCAGCGCAGCAGCTCCTCCTTCGTGTAGTGCTCGCCGTCGGCGGCCTTGCGGCGCAGGTCCTCGGGCAGGTTGTCGCGCAGCCAGCCGCGCACGTGGTCGCGGAACGCCAGTTCGTCGGCCGAGTAGTTCAGGTCCATCGCTTGTCCTCCGCTTCCTGCAGCTGTCTCCAGAATACCTTGCCGGTGCCGGTCTTCGGCAGGGACTCCACGAACTCGACGAGCCGCGGCACCTTGTAGGCGGCCATCCGCTCGCGCGACCACGCGACGATCTCGTCGGCGAGCACGGCCGCGCCCTGCGGCGTGCGCACGCGCTCGTGCGCGGGCGGCCGCGGCACGACCACCGCCTTGACGGTCTCGCCGCGGTGCGGGTCGCGGCTCGCGATCACGCAGGCCTCGGCGACCGCCGGGTGCGCGTAGAGCATCGCCTCGACCTCGGCCGGCCAGACCTTGAAGCCGGCCGCGTTGATCATCCGCTTGATCCGGTCGGTGACGAAGAAGTAGCCGTCCTCGTCGTAGTGACCGAGGTCGCCCGTTCGGAAGAAGCGCTTGCCGTCGAGCTCGAAGAACACCGCGGCGTCCGCCTCGGGACGGTTCCAGTAGCCGAGGAACACCTGCGGCCCGGACACGACGATCTCCCCGGTGCGGTTCGGCCCGAGCTCGGCGCCCGTGTCGACGTCCAGCACCCGCGCGTCGGTGTTGAAGATCGGGATGCCGGCGCACTGGCGCTTGGGCCGGTGCAGCGGGTTCAGATGGGTCGGCGCGATCGTCTCGGTGAGGCCGTAGCCTTCGATGAACGGCAGGCCGAACACCTGCTCGATGCGCTGCGCGACCGCCTCGGGCATCGCCGCGCCGCCGCCGCCGATGCGGGTGAGCGACGACAGGTCATGCTCTGCGAGCCGAGGGTGGGCGAGCAGGTCGACGATCATCGCGGTGATGCCGGTGACCGACGTGATCCGGCAGCGCTCGATCAGCCGCACGCAGGTCTCGCGATCCCAGCGGGTCATCGTGACCACGGTCGAACCGAGCCACACCGGCTGGTTCAGCCCGCTCTGCATGCCGGTGGCGTGGAACATCGGCAGCACCGACAGCTGCACCGTATCGCAGGTGGCGCCGCTCCACGGGCCGCCGATCACCGTGTTGGCCATCACCGTGCGGTGGGTGTGCCGGCAGCCTTTGGGGTGACCGGTGGTTCCGGACGTGTAGGGCAGCACCGCGAGGTCGTCAGCGCCCGCCTGCCGCGGCCCGGGCACGAGGCCGGCGGCGAGCGCGTCGGTCCAGGCGGTCCAGCCGGCCGCAGCGAGCGGCCCGGGCACGGGCGCGCGCGGGGTGCGCACCGCCTCGGGCAGCTCCAGTCCGGCAAGCACGTCCGGCGTCCGTTCGGGCAGCGCGTCCGCGTAAGCGACGACCACCGCGCGGTCGAGCTCGCGGCCGGCGAGCGGCGCCCACCACGGGAGCAGCTCCTGCCCGAACAGCGCGACGCGCGCGCCGCTGTCCTCGCACAGGTAGCGCAGCTCGTCGGTGCGCAGCATCGGGTTGACCGGCACCACCGCGGCATCGGCGCGCAGGATCGCGTAGTAGGCGATCGAGAACTGCGGGCAGTTCTGCAGGCCGAGCAGTACGCGGTCGCCGCGCGCCACGCCCGCGACGCGCTGCAGCCAGCCGGCCAGGCGCTCGACCTCGTCGAGCATCCGCGCGTAGGAGAGTTCGCGCCCGTAGTACCAGATCGCGGCGCGCTCGGGATAGCGGGCGGCGCTGACCTCGAGATTGTGGCTCAGCGTCGTCGCCGGAATGGTCAGCGTACGGCTGACGCCCGGGGGCCAGTGCGCGAAATGTCGATCGAACATGTCTGCGGTGCGGCTTCGTCCAGGACCCTCGTGAAGGGTACCGCAACCGGGGCGCCGGCTCGTGGGCGCGTCTCGCCGTGTCGAACGCGGGGACAAGGCGGTCCCGCGGCCGCAGCCTCGCGACGCAGCGCAACGATCGGCTCGCATCGCGTGCCGGCTGGCGCGAACGTCGGGTGCCAGGCGTCGACCGTGAACCCGGGCGTGCGACCGGCGCACGCACTCGCTTCAGCCTGCCGCGAGCGCCTCCAGCAGCGCCGCCCCGTAGCGCTCGAGCTTGGTCGCACCGACCCCCGGTACGTCGCGCAGCGCCTCCAGGTTCGCCGGCGCGCGTCGCGCGATCTCGGCGAGGTGCGAGTCGTGGAAGATCACGTACGGAGGCACACCGTGACTGCGGGCCACGTCCAGCCGCCACACGCGCAGCCTCGCGAAGCGCACCGACGCGGCCGCGTCCAGCCCGATCGCGGTCGCGGTGGCATCCGAACCGGCGCCGGCCGGGCCTCGGGCGCGGCCGCGTGCGCGCGGCTTGGGCGCTGCACGCGCCAGGCTCGCCTTCGCGAGCAGCACCGGCTGCTCGCCGCGAAGCACCGGCCGCGCGGCCGCGGTGAGCTCGAGCACGCCGTAGCGCTCGTGCGCCACCTCGACCAGCCCGCGCGCCACCAGCTGGCGAAGCACCGCGTGCCAGGCGCGCGCGTCCATCTCCGCACCGATGCCGAAGGTCGAGAGCCGCTCGTGGCCGCGCTCGAGCACCTTGGGCGTGCGCTCGCCACGCAGCACGTCGATCACGTGATGCGCGCCGTAGCCGGTGCCGCCCGCCTGCGTGACGCGGTAGACGCACGACAGCAGCTTGCGCGCGGCCTCGGTCGCGTCCCAGCGCGCGGGCGGCGCGAGGCAGTTGTCGCAGTTGCCGCAGGGCTGCGAGGCCTCGCCGAAGTAGCGCAGCAGCAGCACGCGCCGGCAACCGTCGGCCTCGGCCAGCCCAACCATCGCCTCGAGCTTTGCGCGCGACGCGCGCTTGTGCTCGTCGCCGGCCTCGGACTCGTCGATCAGGCGGCGGTTGTTGACCACGTCCTGCAGGCCGTAGGCCATCCACGCGGACGAGGGCAGCCCGTCGCGGCCGGCGCGTCCGGTCTCCTGATAGTAGCCCTCGACGCTCTTGGGCATGTCCAGGTGCGCGACGAACCGCACGTCGGGTTTGTCGATGCCCATGCCGAAGGCGATGGTGGCCACCATCACCACGCCATCGTCGCGCAGGAAGCGCGACTGGTTCGATGCGCGCGCGTCGGCCGGCATGCCGGCGTGGTACGGCAGCGCGTCGAAACCCTGCTCGCGCAGCCACGCGGCGGTGTCGTCCACCCGCTTGCGCGTGGCGCAATAGACGATGCCGGCCTGCCCGCGGTGCTCGTCGAGCAGCGCGAGCAGCTGCCGGCGCGGCTCGTCCTTCTCGACGATCGAATAGCGGATGTTCGGGCGATCGAAGCTCGAGACGAATTCGCGTGCATCCTGCAGCGCGAGCCGCTCGCGGATCTCGCGGCGCGTCTGCGGATCGGCGGTCGCGGTGAGCGCGATGCGCGGTACCGAGGGAAAGCGCTCGTGCAGCACCGACAGCCCGAGGTACTCCGGCCGGAAGTCGTGCCCCCACTGCGACACGCAGTGCGCCTCGTCGATCGCGAAGAGCGCGATGCGGCTGGCCTCGAGCAGCTCCAGGCAGCGGTCGGTCAGCAGCCGCTCCGGCGCGACGTAGAGCAGGTCGAGCTGGCCGGCGCGCATCGCGCGCTCGATGCGGCGCACCGCCTCCAGCGTCAGCGTCGAGTTCAGGTACTCGGCGCGCACGCCGTTCTCGCGCAGCGCGTCGACCTGGTCCTGCATCAGCGCGATCAGCGGCGAGACCACCACGCCGGTGCCCTCGCGCACCAGGGCCGGGACCTGGTAGCACAACGACTTGCCTGCGCCGGTGGGCATCAGCACCAGCGCATCGCCGCCACCGGCCAGGTGCTCGACCACCGCCTGCTGCTGGCCGCGGAACGAGGGGAAGCCGAACGTGCGCGACAGGACGTCGAGCGCGCGTCGCGCAGAAGCGCCCGAGGACGGCGCGGACGGGGAAGCGAGCGCCGTGTCCACGCCGGCATGGTACGCGAAGGCCCGCCGGCGCCGCCGGGCCGGTCATCCCGCGGGGGTCGGCCGTTGGACCCGGGCGCAGCGCTCGGCCGGCGTGGCCGGATTGGGTACCATGCAGGGCTTCGCCGAGTCGCAGCCCGCCCCATGACCCGAATCCTCCAGTCCCTGCCCGCCGGCGAGAAGGTCGGCATCGCCTTCTCGGGCGGCCTCGACACCAGCGCCGCGCTGCTGTGGATGCGCGAGAAGGGCGCGGTGCCGTACGCGTACACCGCGAACCTCGGCCAGCCCGACGAGCCGGACTACGACGACATCCCGAGGCGCGCGCTGCAGTACGGCGCCGAGCGCGCGCGGCTGGTGGACTGCCGCCGCCAGATGGTGGCCGAGGGCATCGCGGCGCTGCAGTGCGGCGCGTTCCACATCAGCACCGCGGGCGTGACCTACTTCAACACCACGCCGATCGGCCGCGCGGTCACCGGCACGATGCTGGTGGTCGCGATGAAGGAGGACGGCGTCGACATCTGGGGCGACGGCAGCACCTTCAAGGGCAACGACATCGAGCGCTTCTACCGCTACGGGCTGCTCGCGAACCCGGCGCTGCGCATCTACAAGCCCTGGCTCGACCAGCGCTTCATCGACGAGCTCGGCGGGCGCACCGAGATGTCCGAGTACCTGGCCCGCGCGGGCCACGGCTACCGGATGAGCACCGAGAAGGCCTACTCGACCGACTCCAACATCCTGGGCGCGACGCACGAGGCCAAGGACCTGGAGTTCCTCGACAAGGGCATCGCCATCGTGCAGCCGATCATGGGCGTCGCGTTCTGGCGCGACGAGGTCGCGGTCGCGCGCGAGACGGTCTCGGTGCGCTTCGACGAGGGCCGGCCGGTGGCGCTGAACGGCGTGGAGTACGACGACGAGGTCGCGCTGATGCTCGAGGCCAACCGCATCGGCGGGCGCCACGGGCTGGGCATGAGCGACCAGATCGAGAACCGGATCATCGAGGCCAAGAGCCGTGGCATCTACGAGGCGCCCGGCATGGCGCTGCTGTTCATCGCCTACGAGCGGCTGCTCACCGGCATCCACAACGAGGACACGATCGAGCAGTACCGCGACCAGGGCCGCCGGCTGGGCCGCCTGCTCTACCAGGGGCGCTGGTTCGATCCGCAGGCGATGATGCTGCGCGACACCGCGATGCGCTGGGTCGCGCGCGCGGTCACCGGCGAGGTGACGCTCGAGCTGCGCCGCGGCAACGACCACTCGATCCTCGACACGAAGAGCCCCAACCTCACGTACAAGCCCGAGCGGCTGACGATGGAGAAGGGCGAGGCGTTCTTCACGCCGCAGGACCGCATCGGCCAGCTGACGATGCGCAATCTGGACATCGTCGACACGCGCGAGAAGCTCGGCGTGTACGCGAGGACCGGGCTGCTCGGTGCGTCCTCGGGCAGCGACATGCTGCGGCTGGGCACGCTGGACGAGCCGCCGGCTGAGGGCTGAGGACCGGGGCGCGGCGACCGCAACCGCAGCGACGACTCGAATCCTAGGCAGTGCGGTGCGTCTGGGTCGGCCCACCGCGCCGCCCCGTGGACACCCTCGTTCAGCAGCGGCCGCGCAACACGATCGCATCGACCAGCGCCTCGAGCCGACCGGCGCGAGCATCGGCCTGGATGCGTGCCGCGGCGGCCGTCGCGCCATCGCGCAACCGCGCGTCGCGCAGCAGCGCGGCGAGCTCGGCCGCCAGCCGCGACGGGCGGCGGCGCGCGAGGAACGAGGCCCGCCCGGCGCCGAGCGCGATCACGCGCGCACCGTTGTCGAACTGGTCGTACGCCCAGGGCACGACCAACTGAGGGACGGCGGCGCGCAGCGCCTCGGCGGTCGTGCCGATGCCGCCGTGGTGGATGAGAGCGGCCGACTGCGGCAGCAGCTGGGCGAACGGCAGGTAGTCGTGCCACATCGCATCCGCGCCGAGCGGCTCGGGCACCTGCGCGCGGTCGCGGCTCAGCAGGAGGGCGCGCCGACCGCTGGCCCGAACCGCTGCCAGCGCCGATGCGAAGAACGCGGCCGCATGGACCTGGGCGGTGCCGGCAGTCACGACGACCGGAGGCTCGCCGGCGGCGAGGAACGCACGCACGCTGTGCGGCAGCGGCCCTGCGGCGGCCGGATCGTGCAGCACGAAGGCGCCCTCCGACAGCGGCCTCGGCCAGTCCGGCCGCGTCGGCGAGAACCAGGGCGGAAACAGGGTGACCGACGCGTCGGCTGCCGACATCAGGTGGGAGAGCAGCCGGCGCACCGGCGGCAGTTCGCGCCCAGTACGGTCGGCGTTCAGCCGCGGCAGCGCGACCGGCTCGACGATCACGCGTTCGGTGAGCCACCAGGCAGCCCGGCGCGCCGCACGCGGTACCCAGCGCGGCACCGCGAGCGGACCGAGCGTCAGCGGATCGTGGACGCTGACGAGATTGGACGGCGCGAGCCAGGCCGCGAGCACGCGCAGCGATCGCCGGCGGGCGCGCACGATCGACGCGTGGGCAAGCACCAGCGGATGCGCGACCAGGGTCGTCGGCGCATCGTCGGGCAGCGCATCGAACCAGGCGAGCGCATCGCGCAACGCCGCCTCGCCACTCGCCCAGATCCGGCCGAATCCCCTGATCGGGTGCCAGACCTGCGGATCACGAATCGCCGCCTGCAGATCGCCGGGGGCGCCGAGCGGCACCACCTCCACCCCTTCAGCCGCGGCGCGGCCCGCATGATCGGCCGGGACCAGCAGCGTCGTGCGCAGGCCGCGCGACCGGATCGCGCGCGCCAGCCCGACGAACGGGTTCAGGTCGCCGAGCGAGCCCGCGGTCGCGAGCACGACGCGCGGTTCGCCCGGGCACCGGAGGGACGTCATGCGTCGGTTCGTCTCGGTCGGCAACGAGCTCGGAGTCCGAAGAGCATACCCTCGCCCGCCGGCCGTCGGATCCAGACGCGCCGATTGACCTCGAACCGGCCCGGCCCCAGGATGCGGCGTGGCGCCGCGCTCGTGCGCGCGGCGCTGCATCCGGAAACCGACGAGTCCACGACGATGGCGAACCGTGTCCTGGTCCGCGGTGCGCGATGCGGCCGCGGGGTGGTCGCTGCACTGGCCGGGCGGCGGGCGGGCCGCGTGCCTGCGCCCGCGGCGTCGGTCTGACTGCGGCTCGGCGCCGGCGAATCGGGCGATGGCTGCGGGAACCGGGCTAGCCGACGAGCGCTACGACAACCGCTTCGACGTACTGCGCCTTCTGGCGGCGTGGCTGGTGCTGTTCAGTCACTGTTACCCGCTGGCGGGGCGCAACGCCGAGGAGCCGTTGCTGCAGGCGATCGGCGTGACGCTCGGTGCGGTCGGCGTCACCCTGTTCTTCGCGGTCAGCGGCTACCTGGTCACGCAGTCGCTGCAGCGCAGCCCGAGCCTGTGGGTGTTCGCGAAGCGCCGGGCACTGCGGATCTATCCCGCCCTCGTCTGCGTGACGCTGTTCGCCACGCTCGCGCTCGGACCGCTGCTGACCGCGCTGCCGCAGGCCGACTACTGGACTCACGAGCGAACCTGGAAGTATCTGTGGAACGCGACCGCATGGCGCGTCTCGTACCTGCTGCCGCAGGTGTTCGCGGACAACCCGTTTCCCGCCGCGGTCAACGGCTCGCTGTGGACGCTGCCGTACGAAGTGCGCTGCTACCTGGCCCTCGCGCTGCTCGGCGTGCTGCCCGGACGGCTGAGCGTGAAGCTCGCGCTGGTGACGATCGCGCTGATCGCGGCCGGTGCGGCCCGGGACATGCTGCCCACGCTCGGCAGCAGCGACAAGCTGTGGGGCCTCGACCATTATCACGTCCGGCTCGGGTTGACCTTCGCGATCGGCGGCCTCTACGCCAGCCTGAGCAGTCGAATCGGCCCGTCGCTGGGGGCGTGCATCGCGCTGGCCGCGGTCGCACTGGTGCTGCCCGGCGGTGCGTGGCGGGAGATGACCGCCACCGCCGCGTTCTGCACCGGCATACTGTGGCTCGCGCTGCATGGCCGCTGGCTGCCGCGGATTCCCGCGTCAATGGGCGACTGGTCGTACGGCGTGTACCTGTACGCCTTCCCGGTACAGCAGTGCCTGGCCTGGGCGGGTCTGCACGCCACGAGTTTCGTCGCGTACGTGCTGGCCAGCACGGCGATCACCTTCGCGCTCGCCGGCGCGTCGTGGCACCTCGTCGAGAAGCAGGCGCTGCGTCTGCGGTGATCGTTGCGCTCGCAATCGCGTCGCTTGGCTGCGCCGGCTCGGGGTCGGCGCGGCTGCAGCGTGCCGAAGTGCTCGACGCGATGGCGCCGCGCGCGCCCGCCGGCGTCAGGGGCTCACGGGTCCGAAGCAATCGTCAACGCACCTGGAGATCGACCTCGGCACCATTCCGGTTCAGCAGGGTATCGGCCTGGCGAACACAGAGGTACACACCGCGGATGCCCGTGCGGCGGCCGCCCCTGGCGTTCCATCCAGAAACGGCAGTTGCTACGGCGTGATTGGCGCAACCAAGGGGTGACGTGGCATGGCGGGGCTGAGGGTCGACTCACCCTCAGAGCAATCGCACGAGGGAAGCGGCGCTGGTGCGGGCCGGTTGGGACGACACGGCGCAGGGGGTCGACGCGCTGGGCGGACGTGTGCACGTGCGATGGGACGGCGAGGCGGCGGCGACTCCGCATGGGGCTGAGTGTTCTTAGCGGAGTTCCTGGCGACACGGGCGTGTTCGATCTGTGGGTGCAGAGTTGCCCGCTCGAGTACGCGAACAGCGACGCGCCCGCCAAGCGCGACATGCCGGGTACGCCGATCCTGGGGCTGCCGGCCGGACAGCGGCGATACGCGCAAATCATCGCGCTGCGAGACGATGCGGTGGCCGCTCACCCGACGGCCCGCATGGCGGCGATCACCAACCGCCCGTGACTGCCGGCGGTCGTGGGCCGCGCGGTCAGCCACGCGGGCCAGGCCACGCTGCATCTGACGCTGCTGCCGGGCAAGACGACCCGGCTGAAATCGCGGATCGCCCCCTTCCATGCGTCCTTGCCGTCCAGCGCGCAGGCCGGCGACACGACCCCCGACACGCTGCGGACGCCCTGCTTCGAAGCCGGCGAGGGACCCGCGAGCGTCCGGTGCGTCGGGCTGAGTTGCGTTGTGGTCGCGTGTCGACTTCGTCGGTGTGTGCCCGGCCCTCAGCCGCCCGACCAGTCGACCACACCCGTCCACGCGGTGAGCAGCACCACGAGGCCGAATGCGATCCGGTACCAGGCGAACGGCACGAAGGTGTGCCGTGACACGTAGCCGATCAGCCAGTGCACGCAGGCGAGCGCGCTGAAGAACGCCGACACCAGCCCCACTGCGAACAGTGGGATGTCGGACACCTCGAGCAGGTGCCGGTACTTCACCGTCTGGTAGACCCCGGCGCCGATCAGCGTGGGAATCGCGAGGAAGAACGAGAACTCGGTGGCGCACCGGCGCGACAGTCCGAACAGCATGCCGCCGATGATGGTCGCGCCCGAGCGGCTCGTGCCCGGGATCAGCGAGAACGACTGCGCGAGGCCGAGCTTGAGCGCGTCGACCGCGGTGAGCCGGTCGACGTCGTCGATCCGCGGCGGGGCGCTCGCCCGCTTCTGGCGCGCCTCCACCCACAGGATCACGAAGCCGCCCACGATGAAGGCGAGCGCGACCGGCACCGGCTCGAACAGCACCTGCTTGATCGTGCTGCCGAAGATCACGCCGAGCACGGCCGCCGGCAGGAATGCGATCGTCACGTTCCGCGCGAAGCGCTGCGAGGTGCGGTCCGAGCCGAGCCCGGCGATCACCCGACCGATGCGGGCGCGGTAGTACCAGATCACCGCGGCCATCGCGCCGGTCTGGATCGCGACGTCGAACACCTTGGCCTTGTCGTCGTGCAGGCCGAGCAGCGCGCCGGCAAGGATCAGATGACCGGTACTGGAGATCGGCAGGAACTCGGTCAGTCCCTCGACCACCCCCATGATCAGGGCCTTGACGAGCAGCGGCAGCGCGTAGAGCAGTTCCATCGACGGGGCAGAGGGGCGGCCGGCGGCGGGCCCGCAGCGGCGCAGCGGCGATCGTACCGGTCAGCGGCGACCCCAGAGGTGGTGGAAATGGTGCACCGGGCCGTGCCCCCGACCGACGGAGAGCTCGCCCGACCGGCGGATCGCCTCGGTCAGCCAGGCCTTCGCGCGGCGCACCGTGCCCGGCATCTCGTCGCCCTGCGGCAGCAGCGCGGCGATCGCGGCCGACAGCGTGCAGCCGGTCCCGTGGGTGTTCGGCGTGTCGATCCGGGGCGCGGCGAGCTCGATCATCGCATCGCCGTCGTGCAGCAGGTCGATCGCATCGCCCGGCAGGTGTCCGCCCTTCAGCAGCACCCAGCGGCGACCGGCGTCCGGCAGCATCCGCCGCAGCCGCTCCGCGGCCCGTCGCATCTCGCGCAGCGTCTCGGGCGGGCGCTCGCGCAGCAGCTCGCCGGCCTCGGGAAGGTTCGGCGTGATCACGGTCGCCAGCGGCAGGATCGCGTCGACTAGCATGCTCGCCGCCTCGCGCGTGAGCAGTGCATCGCCACTCTTGGCGACCATCACCGGATCGACCACCACGTGCGCGGGCGTGCCCGCGGCCACCGGCTTCGCGAGTCCCTCGGCGACCGCGCGCGCGATCGGCGCGGTGCCGAGCATGCCGATCTTGACCGCGTCGATCCGCACGTCGGCGAACAGCGTGTCGAGCTGCAAACGGACGAACTCGGGCGGCACGCCGTGGATGCCGGTGACCGACTGCGTGTTCTGCGCGGTGAGCGCGGCCACCACGCCGCAGCCGTACGCGCCCAGCGCCGAGAACGCCTTGAGGTCGGCATAGATGCCCGCGCCGCCCGACGGATCGACGCCGGCGACGGTGAGCGCGTTCGGAATCCGCGGGTCGCCCATGATGATCACTCGTAGCGCAGCGCATCGATCGGCGTGAGCCGTGCCGCCTTGCGCGCGGGGTAGTAGCCGAAGAACACGCCGATCAGAGCGGCCGACCCGAAGGCGAGCGCGATCGCCTGGGTCTGGATCTCGATCCGCCAGCCGGCCGACTGACCCACCAGCTCGGCCGCGAACACGCCCAGCCCGATGCCGATCAGCCCTCCGATGCACGACAGCGTCACCGCCTCGATCAGGAACTGGGACAGGATGTCGCCGCCGCGTGCGCCGACCGCCATCCGCAGGCCGATCTCGCGGGTGCGCTCGGTGACCGACACCAGCATGATGTTCATGATGCCGATGCCGCCGACCATCAGGCTGACCGAGGCGATCGCGGCGAGCAGCATCGTCATCGAGCGGCTCGCGGCCTCCTGCGCCTGCATCACCTCGGTCAGGTTGCGGATCGTGAAGTCGTCTTCCTGGCCGGGCTGCAGCCGGTGACGCTGGCGCAGCAGCGTTCGGATACCCTCCTCGGCCGCCTTCATGTCCTCGCCCTGGCGAACCTTGATCCAGATGGAATTGATCCGCCGCTGCTTGCCCTGCACGATGCCGAAGAGCCGAGTGCGTGCGGTGGACACCGGCACGAACACCGCGTCGTCCTGGTCCTGGCCGACCGCGCTCTGGCCCTTGCGCTCGGCGACGCCGATCACCACGAGCGGCACGCGGCGCAGCCTCACGGTCCGGTCGATCATGTCCTCGAAGGGCGTGTCCTCGCCGAACAGCGCGCGCGCGACCGTCTGGCCGAGGATGATCACCTTGCCCGAGCCCGAGACCTCATTGGGCTCGAACCGCCGCCCGGCGGCGAGGCCCCACTCGCGGACCTCGAAGAAGTCGTTGTCGATGCCGAACACCGCAGCCGACCAGTTCTGGTTGCCGTGGACCACCTGACCGGACGCCCGGTGGGTCGGCGCGGCGAACGCGACCTCGGGCACCTCGATCGCGATCGCCCGCGCGTCATCCTCGGTCAGGGTCTGCACCCCGCCGACGCCGGTGCGAACGCCGCCCGCGTTGACCGAGGCCGGCCAGAGCACCATCACGTTGGCGCCCAGGCTGCGCACCTGCTCCTCGACGCGGGTCTGCGCCCCCTTGCCGACCGCGATCATCGCGATCACCGCAGCCACGCCGATGATGATTCCCAGCATCGTGAGCGCCGAGCGCAGCGTGTTCGTGCGCAACGCTCGCAGCGCGATCCGCAGCGTCGACATCAGGTCCATCAGGGCTCCAGCGGTGCCAGCGCGGCGAGCGCGCGCGCCGCGTCCTGCGGCGGATTGGCCGCGTCGCGCAGCACGCGCCCGTCTCGGAACGTGATGATGCGCGAGGCGAACGCCGCGACGTCGGCCTCGTGCGTGACCACCACGATCGTGATCCCGTCGCGGTTCAGCGCCTGCAGCAGCGCCATCACCTCGATGCTGGTGCGCGAGTCGAGCGCGCCCGTGGGCTCGTCGGCGAGGATGAGCGCCGGGTCGTTGACCAGCGCGCGGGCGATCGCCACCCGCTGCTGCTGGCCACCGGAGAGCTGCGCCGGGTGGTGATCGACGCGCTCGCCCAGGCCCACCTGGACCAGCCGGCGAAGCGCGCGCTCGCGGCGCTGCGCGCGCGGAATCCCGGCGTACAGCAGCGGCAGTTCGACGTTGTCCAGCGCGCTGGTGCGCGGCAGCAGGTTGAACTGCTGGAACACGAAGCCGATGCGGCGGTTGCGCACCGCTGCGAGCGCGTCCCGGTCCATCGCGTCCACCGCCTCCCCGGCGAGCCAGTACCTCCCGGACGTCGGCGAGTCGAGGCAGCCGACCAGGTTCATGAAGGTGGACTTGCCCGAACCGCTCGGGCCCATCACCGCGACGAACTCGCCGGGCATCACCGTGAGCGTCACGTCGCGCAGCGCATGCACCGTCCCGCCGCCCACCGGGTAGCGCTTGGCGAGCGACTCGCAGCGGATCAGCGGCGGCGTCTCGGACATCGGCGCAACCCCGGGCACGATCGGCCCGGCCCCTACAGCCGCGGCCCGCGGGGCACCGGCGGCGCGGGCGGCCCGGGCGTGTTGCGGGCCGACTGCACGCCGACGTACACCAGATCGCCCTCGGCGAGCTTGCCGTCGTTCAGCACCGAGATCACCTCGGTGGCGCTGCCGTCGGACAGCCCGAGCCGGAGCTCGACCGGTACCGGGCGGCCCTCCGGCCCGGGCACGAACACCCGGCCGCGCGCGACCGTACGCCCGGACAGCTCGACCAGAATCTCGGCATAGCGCTTGCGCTGCGTGTCGTCCAGGATGTCGTTGATCCGCGAACGCAGCTCCGCGCGGTTGCGCTCGGCGAGCTTGGCGCGCTCGGACTCGGGCGCGTCGCGCACCGCGGCGAAGCGCTCGCGCATCGCCGCGAAGATGCCGTCGAGCTGCGTCTTCTGCGCGTCGGTGAGCGCGAGCTCCTTCTCCAGGCGCTCGCGGAACGCGCGCAGCGGCGCGCCGCCGCCGCCGCCGACCTGTGCCGGCGGCGGCGGCGACTGCGCCTGCGCCGGCGCGATCAGCGCCTGCGCGAGTGCGAGCGCCGGCGCAAACCCGCCCGCCGACTTGGGCGCATCGGTCCAGCCGGGCGGGCGGAAGCGCAACGCCGCGTTCGGCACCTTCAGCACGTTGTTGCGCACCTCGGTGACGATCCGCACGTTCGCGGTCATCCCGGGCAGCAGCTGCATCGCCTCGTTGTCGGCCGACACCACGGCGGTGTACGTGATCACGTTCTGCACGTTCTGCGAGGCCTTGCGCACCTGCCGGACGGTGCCTTCGAAGCTGCGGCCCGGGAACGCGTCGACCGTGAACGTGGTGCGCTGCCCGACCCGCAGCCGGCTGACCTCGGCCTCGTCGATCGACACCTCGACCTGCATGTCGCGCAGGTTCTGGGCGATCAGGAACAGTTCGGGCGCCGACAGGCTCACCGCGACCGTCTGTCCCGGTTCGATCGAGCGCTTGATGACCACGCCATCGACCGGAGCGCGGATCACGGTACGGCCCAGGTCGACCCGCGCTGACGCGACCTGCGCCTCGCGCTGGCGCACCACCGACTGCACGTTGCGCAACTGCGCGCGCGCCAGCTCGACCTGCGCATCGGCGCTCGCCAGCTCCTGCTCGAGCACCCGCACCAGCGCCGCCGCCCGGTCACGCTCGGCCGACGAGATGAAGTTGCGCGACACCAGGTCGGACTTGCGATCCAGGTCGCGGCGTGCCTCGTCCAGGTTGATGCGGACCCGGGCCTGGTCCGCCTGCCGTGCCGACACCGTCGCCTGCTGCACGCCCACCTGCGCGCGGGTGGCCTCGAGGTCGGCCTCGGCCTGACGCACCCGGTACTCGAAGGTCTCCGGATCGATGCGGGCGAGCACCTGCCCCTGCCGGACGTCCGCATTGAAGTCCGCGAGCACCTCGCGGATCTGGCCGGACACCTGCGAGCTCACCTGCACCTGCACGGTGGCCGCGAGGGTGCCGGTGGCCGAGACGCTGGCCGTGAGGGTGCCGCGCTCGACCTTGGCGGTACGAAGCGCCGGCGTCTTGTCGGCCGCCTGGCGTTCTGACCACCACCAGCCCCCGCCCGCGAGCAACGCGGCGGCCAGGCCCCAGGCGACGACGGTCCGGGTCTTCATGTCCGCGCCAGTATAAGGCGCAGGCAACCTGCGCCCTGCGGTGGTTCGCCACGGAGCCGGGCCCGGCGAGCGCAGCCGCAGCCGCACCCGCCGCCGGCGGGCGTCCGGCACCTCACGGAGCCGGGTCCGCGCGGGCGCTCGGCTCGAACAGCACGCGGGTCGGCCGTCCGGTGTTCGGGTCGACCTCGGTGACCGTGAACGCGCTGCGCCCCACCCGCACCCGGTCGCCCTCGGACAGCGCGCGGCCGGCGATCGACTCGAGCGTTCGTCCGAGGCTCGCGTGCGAACCGGTGGGTCCGGCGGGCTTCAGCCCGTACGCCGCGCTCACCTCGGCCCAGGGCGCGTCGGCCGACATCGGCCAGCCGACCCGCGGTCGGCCGGCTGCGGCGGGCGCCGCGCAGAACAGCCGCAGGCAGCGTTCGAGCGCGGCGGGCGTACCGACCACCGCGAGCAGGTCACCCGCGACGATCGGACGTGGGTCGGCCGCGACCGGCACGCCGCCCGGCGGCCCGTCGCTGCGTCTCAGCAGCGTGCACCCGTCGGGCAAAGCCAGGTCGGCCGGCGCGCAGCCGCAGGCGGGCGCGCCCGCGGCCACCCGAAACTCGGCGAGCACCGCGCCGTCGGCGAGCGCGTGCTCGGCCACCGGGCCTTCGCGGTGCGGCGTCTGCATGCCGAGCCGCCGCGCGGCGAGCGCGACGGTCGTGCCCTGCACCAGCAGCGACACCAGCACCACGACGAAGGCGACGTTGAACACCAGCCGCGCCTGCTCGACTCCGGCGAGCAGCGGGAACAGCGCGAGCACGATCGGCACCGCACCGCGCAGCCCGACCCAGGAGACGAACGCGGTCTCGCTGCGCCCGAAGCGAAACGGCGCCAGGCAGGCGACCACGGCAATCGGCCGGGCCACCAGCATCAGCACCGCCGAGATCGCAAGCGCCGCCGGCAGCAGCGGGGGCAGCTCGCTCGGAGTGGCGAGCAGGCCGAGCAGCAGGAACAGCGCGGACTGCGACAGCCAGGCGAGTCCGTCCATCGCCCGCAGCGTCTCGGCATGACCGCCGGGCCAGCGATGGCCGGCCACCAGGCCGAACAGGTAGACCGCGAGGAAACCGCTGCCGCCCGACAGGTTGGTCAGCGCGAATACCGCTACCCCCGCCGCGGCGAGCAGGATCGCGGCCAGCCCGTCGCCGATCGACCACCACCGGGCGGTAGCGGCCATCGCCCAGCCGCCTGCGACGCCCGTCAGGCCGCCGATGCCGAACTGCATGACGAAGTCGCCCGCGAGCGTGCCCGCCGCCGGCCACCCGCCGGTCTGCACGACGCCGATGAGCAGCAGCGTGAGGAAGATCGCCATCGGATCGTTGACGCCCGACTCGATCTCGAGCGTCGCGCCGATGCGATCGCTGAGCCGCAGCCCGCTGGCCTTGAGCATCGCGAACACCGCCGCCGCGTCGGTCGACGCGACCACCGCACCGAGCAGCAGACCGAGCCGCCAGTCGAGCGCGAGCACCCACGCGGCGAACACCCCGGTGATCGCCGCGGTGATCGCGACCCCCATCGAGGCGAGCGCGAGCGCGGGGCGCAGTCCGACGCGGAACGACGACAGCCGGGTGCGCAACCCGCCGTCGAGCAGGATCACCGCGAGCGCCAGGTTGCCGGCGAGGAAGCTGAGCGGCACGTCGTCGAAGTCGATCCCGCCGGGTCCGTCCTCGCCGGCGAGCATGCCGACCACCAGGAACACCAGCAGCACGGGCAGGCTGATGCGCGCCGACAGCCCCCCGAGCGTGATCGCGAGCGCGAGCAGCAGCGCCCCGACGAGCAGGGTCTCGTTGAAGGCCGTCATCGCTCGATTATCGCTGCGCCCGCGCGTCGCCCGGCGAACGCCCCCGCCGGCCTGCTTCGGCGCGGCCGGTCTCAGGGTCGCGTCGCGCGCTCGAGACGCTCGAGCCAGGCGATCGCGTGGCTGCGGTCGGGGCCGCACATCTCGCGGCTCGGCCGCAGGCTCGAGCACACCGCCGGCCGCGCCGGGTGATCGAACAGGAGGCACGCGTGCGCGGCGGACAGGTGCGGACAGCGCTCGCCGGCCGGCTTGCCGACCGGCAGGCCGGGCAGTGGCGAGGAGATCGACGGCGCGATGCAGCAAGCCCCGCAGCCGGCGCGACACCCGATCTCGCCGCCGGCCGAGGCGCGCGCAGCGCTCACGCCGTCGCCCCGGCGAGGAAGCCGCGCGCCGCCTCCCAGTACCCGGGCGCTGCCTGGATGTCGTTGTGGCCGGCCGACGGGAACCGGACGGTGCGCGCCGGCCCGCCCCAGGCGGCCACCAGCCGCTCGCTGTGCGCCGGCGGCACCACGGTGTCCCGGCCGGCGACCAGTGCGAGCATCGGCGCGCGGATCGACGGGGCGAGCGACAGTGCATCGAACGGCTGCGCGAGCAGGAATGCGAGCCACGGCAGGTGATGACGCGCGAGCGCGGCGATCGAGTCGTAGGGCGAGGTGAGCATCAGCGCCGCCACCGCGCGGCGCGACGCGACCTGCACCGCCACGCCGGTGCCCAGACTGCGCCCCCAGAGCACGATGCGCGCGGCGTCGACGTCGGAGCGCATCGTCAGGTGGTCGAGCAGCGCGACGCCGTCGGCGCTCAGCGCGGATTCGTGAGGCGTGCCGGTGCTCGCGCCGTAGCCGCGGTAGTTGAACGCGGCGAGTGCTGCGCCGCCCAGCCGATGCCGCTCGCCGAGCATCCACGAGACCTCCTCGGCGTTGCCGCCGAAGTACAGCACCGTCGACAGCCGCGCCCCGGACGGCGCCCCGGGCGGCCGCAGCAGCCAGCCGCGCAGCCGTTGCGCACCGTGCGCAACCTCCAGCGGCTCGGCGCCGGCCCGCCGGGCGATCTCCCGCCACGCCGGCTCGCCGTGCGGCTGGGGGTGGTAGAGGAACCGGCTGTCGAGCTGACAGCCCGTCGCCAGCAGCGCGGCCGCCCCGGAGAGCACCGCGACGCCGCGCCGCCGCGCGAGCCGCGGCGGCACCGTACCGCGCGCGCCCGCCACCGACCGGTCGGATCGCATCACCTCGCGCCGGCCGCGTCAGACTCGCTGCCAGCGGCGCTCGTCGAGGCGTCGCACCCGACCGGCCGCCAGCAGCTCGTCCAGGTGGAACCCGATCGTGCGCCGCTCGGCGAAGTCCGCCCACAACGCCGCGTACCCGGGCGGGTACAGCAGCCGCATCCGCACCAGTTCGTCCAGCGTGCGGGGCGCATCGCCGAGCATCGCGAGCAGCTTCGCCTCGCGCTGATCGAGCGTCGCGGCGAACGCGCGCAGCGCCGCAAGGAACGCGTCGCGTTCGGTGTACACCCCCTTGTGGTGCGACGTGACCCACACCGACGCGGGCAGTTCCGCGACCCGAGCGAGCGAGCGTCGCAAGGCGCCCAGGTCGGAGGTGGCGTCGCCGTAGTACGGACCGAAGCCCGACAGGTCGATGTCGCCGATGAAGGCGACACCCACCGGCTCGATCAGCAGCGCGCAGTGACCCGCGGTGTGGCCGGGCAGGTGCACCGCGTGCACCGCGGTGCCGCCGCCGAGGTCCCAGCGTGCGCCGTCGTCGTAGGCGAGCGCATCCGGCCTCGGCGCGTAGCTGAACTCGCGCTCGATGTGCTCGCGCAGTGGCTCGAGCACCTGCGGCGGATAGCCGTAGTGGCGCGACAGGCCCACCCAGCTGCGCGCCGCCTCGACGTCGGCCGCGTGCACGTAGACCGCGGCGCGAGGGATGCGGTGCAGACCCGCGACATGATCCTCGTGCACGTGACCGAGGATCGCGAGGTCGGCGTCGTCGAACTCCGGGCCGATCCGCTCGGCGACCCTCGGGGAGTCGAACACCGCCAGCGCGTCCGCGCCGCGGACGATCACCTGGTTGCCGTCGGGGTACTTGCCCTGCTGGTGGCCGAAGTGGACGCTGACCGGACCGAACCGGATGTGGCGGGGCGTGTCGTGCATCGTGGGGACGCCGTCGGGTGACGACCCCGATGCTACCCGCCGCCGGCCGTCGCGCCCGCGCGTCGGTCATCGCGTCGGGGCGCCTCGTCCGCTCCGCCCGGGAGTCCGGGTTGACCCGATCGGGGCCGGGACCCATACTTACTGACTGCCCGGTCAGTAAATCATGTCCTCCCCCGCCACCGATCTCCCGGCCCCGCGCTGGGAGCGCCGCAAGGAACGCCGGCCGTCCGAGCTGCTCGCCGCCGCGCTCGAGCTGTTCGTCGAGCACGGATACGCCGCGACCCGACTGGACGACATCGCCTCGCGCGCGGGCGTCTCCAAGGGCACGCTGTATCTGTACTTCGCGAACAAGGAGGAACTCTTCAAGGCTCTGGTGCGCGAGAACATCGTGGTGCTGCTCGATCGCTTCCGCGCCGAGATCGAGGCGTCGGACGAACCGCCGGCCGAGCAGGTCGAGCGCTTCCTGCGCTGCTGGTGGACCGATTTCGGCGCGACGCCGGTCGCCGGGCTGTGCAAGCTGATCATCGCCGAGGCCTGCAACTTCCCGGAGATGGCGCGGTTCTTCCACGCCGAGGTCATCGAACCGAACGCGCTGCTGTTCGGCTCGATCATCGCGCGCGGCATCGACAGCGGCGCATTCCGTCCGATCGACGTGCCCACCGCGGTGCACCTGTGGATCGCACCGCTGGTGACCAAGGCGATCTGGGCACACTCGATCGAGCGGTGCGTGATCGTCGATGACGCCGCGCAGCCGCAGCGGCTGCTCGACGTCCACGTCGACCTGATCCTCGCCGCGCTGAGGCCGCAGCGGTGAGGTCGCGGGCGGTCTGGGTCGGGGTGATCGTCACGGCGCTCGTGGTGGCGGGGCTCGCGTGGCAGCGCGCCCGCGCACCGGCCGCGCCGACCGCGCCCGCGGCACCGGTCGCGTCGGCGCCTGCGAGCGTCGAGTTCGCGCCCGGCGACCTCGCGGTCATGCAGCCCGGACGGATGGTACGCAGCGTGCCGCTCACCGGCACGCTTCGGCCAGTGAACCAGACGGTCGTTCGCACGAAGGTGGCGGGCGACCTGCGCGAGGCGCCGGTGCGCGAGGGCATGCCGGTGAAGCGCGGCCAGACGGTGGCGCGGATCGACCCGACCGAGTACGAGGTGCGGGTGCGCGAGCGCGACGCCCAGCGGCTCGCCGCCGAGGCCCAGCTCGAGCAGGCCAAGCGCACGCTGGACAATACGCGCCAGCTGCACGAGCGCGGATTCGTGTCGCAGAGCGCGCTCGACCAGGTGCTGTCGGCCCGGGAGGTCGCCGCGGGCAATCGCGACGCGGCGATCGCGCAGCTCGCGCTCGCGCGCAAGGCGCTCGCCGACACCGTGCTCACCGCGCCGATCGACGGCGTCGTCGCCGAGCGCTTCGCGCAGCCCGGAGAGAAGCTGCCGGTCGACGGGCGGGTGCTGTCGATCGTCGACCTTTCCCGCATGGAGATCGAGGCGCCGGTGCCGGCCGCCGAAGTGGGTGGCGTCCTGATCGGCCAGGCGGTCGAACTGCGGATCGAAGGCGTCGCGCAGCGTCAGACCGGACGGGTGGTGCGCATCGCGCCCACCACCCAGCCGGGCACGCGCTCGGTGCCGGTCTACATCGCGCTGGACAACCGCGACCCGTCGGTGCGGGCCGGGCTGTTCGCCCAGGGCAGCCTCGCGGTCGAATCCCGCGACGGCGTGCTCGCGCTGCCGGCCGCGGCGATCCGGGACGCCGGCGCCCGGCTGTTCGTCTACGCGATCGACGACGGCCGGCTGGTCGAGCGCGACATCCGTCTCGGGATGCGCGACGACGCCTCGGGTACGGTCGAGGTGCGCGAGGGGCTGAGGACGGGCGAGCGCGTGGTCGTGGCCAACCTCGGCGCGCTGCGGGCGGGCAGCCTGGTGAAGGTGGCCGAACCCGGGGCGGCGGCGGCGCCCGCACCGGCGCGCTGACGGAGCCCCGGGATGTTCTTCACGCGCGTGTCGATCGCCAACCCGGTGCTGGCGACCATGATGATGCTCGCGTTCGTGGTGCTCGGGCTGTTCTCGTACAACCGGCTCGCGGTCGACCAGTTCCCGGACGTCAGCTTCCCGGTGGTCGTCGTGCAGACCGAGTACCCGGGTGCCTCGCCCGAGATCGTCGAGAGCGACGTGACGCGGCGCATCGAAGAGCAGGTCAACACGATCAGCGGCGTGAACCGGCTGTCGTCGCGCTCGTACGAGGGAGTCTCGGTCGTCATCGTCGAGTTCGATCTGCTGACCGAGCCGGCACGCGCCGCGCAGGACGTGCGCGAGAAGGTCGCGCTCGTGCGCGCCTCGTTCAAGCGTGAGGTCAAGGAGCCGATCGTCTCGCGCTTCAATCCGGACGACCAGCCGGTGATCTCGCTCGCGGTGCGGTCCGCGTCGCGCGACGCCCGTGAGCTGACCACCCTCGCCGAGCAGGTGGTCAAGCGCCGCATCGAGAACGCGCGCGGCGTGGGTCGGGTGAGCGTCGTAGGCGGGGTGCGGCGCGAGGTGCAGGTGGTGCTGCGCCCGGCCGAGATGGAGGCGCTGAAGGTCGGCGTCGACCAGGTACTCGCCGCGCTGCGCAACGAGAACCAGGAGTTGCCCGCCGGCAGCGTCACGACCCGCAGTCGCGAGCAGTCGGTGCAGGTGCGCGGCCGGCTGCGGTCGGTGGGCGAGTTCGAGCGGATCGTCGTCGCCCGCCGCGGCGGGCAGCCGGTCTACCTGTCGCAGGTCGCGCAGGTGGTCGACGGCCAGGAGGAGCGTGAGTCGATCGCGATGGTCGACGGACAGCGCGCGATCTCCCTCGACGTGGTCAAGGCCCAGGGCGAGAACACGATCGCGGTGGTCGACGGCGTCAAGCGGATCGCCGAGGAGCTGCGCCGGCAGCTGCCGCCGGACGTCCAGGTCACCGTCGTGCGCGACCAGTCGACCGCGATCCGCAACTCGGTGGCGGGCGTCAAGCGCAACATCGTCGAGGGCGCGATCCTGACCGTGGTGATCGTCTTCCTGTTCCTGTCGTCGTGGCGCTCCACCGTGATCACCGGGCTCACGCTGCCGATCTCGCTGATCGGCACGTTCCTGGTGATGTACGCGATGGGCTTCACGATCAACCTGGTCACGCTGCTGGCCCTGTCGATCTGCGTCGGTCTGCTGATCGACGACGCGATCGTCGTGCGCGAGAACATCGTCCGGCACCAGGCGATGGGCAAGCACCACCGGATCGCCGCGCTCGAGGGCACCCGCGAGATCGGCCTGGCGGTCACCGCCACCACGTTCACGATCGTCGCGGTGTTCCTGCCGGTGGGCTTCATGGGCGGGATCATCGGACAGTTCTTCAAGCAGTTCGGCATCACGGTCGCGTTCGCGGTGATGCTGTCGATGTTCATCAGCTTCACGCTGGACCCGATGCTGTCCTCGGTCTGGAACGATCCGGATGCGCAGGGTGCGCGCGGCCGCGGGCCGATCGCCCGGATGCTGCGCGGCTTCGAGCGCGCGATGCGTCGGCTGGAGGACGGCTACGTGTCGGTGCTGCGCTGGGGGCTCGCGCACCCCGCGCTCACCGTGACCGGCGCGGCGCTGACCCTGGTGGCAGCGCTCGGGCTCGGCCGGTTCGTCGGCACCGAGTTCGTACCGCAGCCGGACAACAACGAGCTCTACCTGCAGTACTACGCGCCGGTCGGGTCCTCGCTCGACCTGACCGCCGACAAGACCCGGCAGGTCGAGGCGGCGATCCGAGAGTTTCCCGAGGTGCTGTTCACCTACGCCACCGTGAACACCGGCGCGACGCAGGGCAAGAACTACGCGACCGTGTTCGTGCGCCTGAAGGACCGGCGCGACCGCACCCGTTCGGTCAGGCAGCTGACCGCGCCGGTGCGCGAGCGCCTCGAGCGGATCGCCGGCATCACGATCACCAACCTCGGGGTGGCCAGCACGTTCGGCAACAAGCAGATCGAGGTCAGCGTCCAGGGCTCGGACCAGCGGCAGCTCGAGGTGCTCGCCGCGCGCGCGGTGGCCGAGATCCGAAGCATCCCGGGCATCGTCGACCTGGATACCAGTTCGAAGCCCGCCCGGCCGACGATCGCGGTCGAGATCGACCGCGCGGTCGCGTCCGACCTCGGGGTGGGCGTCGCCCAGATCGGCGCGGCGCTGCGGCCCCTGGTCGCCGGCGAGGTGGCCACCACGTGGAAGGCACCGGACGACGAGAACTACGACGTGCGGATCCGGCTGCCGCTCGAGGGCCGACGCGGGGTCGAGGACCTGGCCCGGCTCACCATCGCGTCGAGCCAGCTCGAT
>JBIKMO010000416.1:0-3178 GCA_044359175.1 Burkholderiaceae bacterium
CCGGGGGGGTGCCCGCGGGCCCGAAGGGCTGGCGCACCGCGCTCGAGTCGCGGCTGCAGCGCCTGTGGTTCGCGCCGCGAGGCGGGGTCGATGCGCTGCTGATCGCGCTGCTGTGGCCGGCGCACCGACTGGTGTCGGCGATCGGCGCGGCACGCCGGCGCCGGATCGCTCAGACGCGAGCGCTGCCGCGCCCGCCGCATACGCCGCGGGTGGTCGTGGTCGGCAACCTGGTCGTGGGCGGCACCGGCAAGACGCCGCTGGTGGTCGCGCTGGCCGATGCGCTGCGCTCGCGCGGCTGGCGCTGCGGGGTGATCGCCCGCGGCCACGGCGGGCGCGACGCCGCCCGCGGCGTACTGCGCGTTGCGGCCTCCGACGACGCGACGCGGGTCGGCGACGAGCCGTTGCTGCTGGCCCACCGCACGGGCGGGCCGGTGGCGGCGGGCTACGACCGGGCTGCCGCTCTCGCGCTGCTCGAGCAGGCGGGCGAGTGCGACGTCGTGCTCTCCGACGACGGTCTACAGCACGTGCCGCTGCGACGCGACGTCGAGCTGGTGGTGTTCGATGCGCGCGGCCCGGGCAACCGGTACTGTCTGCCCGCCGGCCCGCTGCGCGAACCGCTGAGCGGCGCGCTGCTGGTGGATGCGGTCGTGCTCAACGGCGACGAGGCCCGCCCGCCTCTGCCCCATTCCCGCACCTTCCGTTTCGCCATCGAGCCGACCGCCTTCATCGCCCTGCGCGGAGGCCGGCGCTGGGCGCCGGCCGACTTTGTCGCCGAGCTCGGCGATCGGCCGGTCGATGCGGTCGCCGGCCTGGGCGAACCGCAGCGCTTCTTCGACACGCTCGTGCGGCTCGGTCTGCGGGTACGCCGCCACCGGCTGCCGGACCATGCGCCGATCGACCCGGCGTGGCTCGCGCGGTTGCCCTCGGCCTGGATCGTCATGACCGAGAAGGACGCCGTAAGATGCCGGGGATTCGACGACACGCTGCTCGCCCGGTGCGTGGCGCTGCGCATCGACGCGGTGCCCGAACCCGGGCTGATCGACTGGCTGGAGGACCGACTGCGTGGATAGCCGTCTGCTCGACATCCTCGTGTGCCCGCTCTGCAAGGGGCCGCTGCAGTACGACAAATCGTCGCAGGAGCTGATCTGCAAGGCCGACCGGCTCGCGTTCCCGATCCACGACGGCATCCCCGTGATGCTGGAGCAGCAGGCCCGACCGCTGCCGGAATCCGCCTGAACCGCGATTCGCGCCCGGGCGCACGACCGGGCCGCGACCGCCGCCGCCCCGGCCAGAGGACCGCATGACCGTCGACTTCGTTGCGCTGATCCCGGCACGGATGGCCTCGAGCCGGCTGCCCGGCAAGCCGCTCGCCGACCTGGGCGGCGTGCCGATGGTGGTGCGGGTGGCTCGGCGCGCGCTCGCCTCAGGCGCCGCCCGCGTCGCGGTCGCGACCGACGATGCGCGCGTGCTCGAGGTCGTGCGTGCACACGGCCTCGACGCGCTGATGACCCGCCCCGACCATCCCTCGGGCACCGATCGTCTCGCCGAAGCCGCCGACCTGCTCGGGCTGGAGGACGCGCGACTGGTGGTCAACGTGCAGGGCGACGAGCCGCTGATCCCGCCGCCGCTGATCGCGGGGGTGGCGACGCTGCTCGCCGAACGCCCCGACTGCGCGGTTGCCACCGCCGCGCACCCGATCGACGATCCGCACGACTGGATGTCTCCGTCGGTGGTCAAGGTCGCGCTGGATGCGCAAGACCGGGCCCTCTACTTCTCGCGCGCGCCGATCCCGTTCGCGCGCGACGCGCTGCCCGACTTTCCGTCCTCGCTGCCGGCCCGGGTGCCGCAGACGCTGCGGGGCGTGCTGCTTCGCCACGTGGGCCTGTACGCGTACCGCGTGTCGTTCCTGCGCGCCTACCGCGGCCTGGAGGCCTCGCCGCTCGAGTCGATCGAGATGCTCGAGCAGCTGCGCGCGCTCTGGCACGGCTACCGGATCGCGGTGCTGCGTGCCGAGCAGGCGCCGCCGGCCGGCGTCGACACGCCGGCCGACCTCGAGCGCGTGCGCCGCGCGATCGACGCCGAGCGCGGCCGACCGTCGAATTGACCCCCCCGTCGCTTTGCGGTTAAGGTCGTCGAGACCCGGCCGGCCTCTTCGTGGCGGCCACGAATCCGACGACCCAATACGGAGTCCCCATGCGTCTGATCCTCCTCGGCCCGCCTGGTGCGGGCAAGGGCACGCAGGCCACGTTCGTGAAGGAGCGTTACGGCATCCCGCAGATCTCCACCGGCGACATGCTGCGCGCCGCGGTGAAGGCGGGCACCCCGCTCGGGCTGGCGGCCAAGCAGGTGATGGACTCGGGCGGCCTGGTGTCCGACGACCTGATCATCGGGCTGGTGAAGGACCGGCTGACCCAACCGGACTGCGCGGCCGGCTATCTGTTCGACGGATTCCCGCGCACGCTGCCGCAGGCCGATGCGATGAAGGACGCTCGGGTCGCGATCGACGTGGTGCTCGAGATCGATGTGCCCGACGCGGACATCGTCGAGCGCATGAGCGGCCGCTGGGTGCACGCCGCCAGCGGCCGCACCTACCACGTGAAGTTCAACCCACCGAAGGTCGCCGGCCGGGACGACCTCACCGGCGAATCGCTGATCCAGCGCGACGACGATCGCGAGGAGACCGTGCGCAAGCGGCTGCAGGTCTACCAATCGCAGACGCGCCCGCTGGTCGACTACTACTCGCGATGGGCCGCCGCGGGCGACCCGCGGGCGCCGCGCTACGAGAAGATCTCGGGCCTGGGTACGGTTGACGAGATCCGCGAACGCGCGTTCCGGGCGCTGGGCTGAGGCGTTCCGAGCGAGGGCTCGCGGCCCGCGAGCGGGCGCGCCGGCCTGTGGCGCACGGCGGTGCGTCCTTGCCAATCCCGAGGCCGATCGGCGAAGATGCGCCGGCTTCGGGCGAGCGCCCCCCAAAAACACACAGGAACCTAGGAGAGCCTACTCATGAGTGGAGCGACATCCACCGCCGTCTGGTTCGCACTCGCGTGCGGCGTGATCGCGGTGCTCTACGGCATCGTGTCCAGCCGATGGATCCTCGGCCTGGACGCTGGCAACGCCAGGATGCAGGCGATCGCCAGCGCGATCCAGCAAGGCGCGAAGGCCTACCTGAACCGTGTGT
>JBIKMO010000137.1:0-11238 GCA_044359175.1 Burkholderiaceae bacterium
GGCGACAACGTGAAGATGGTGGTCACGCTGATCGCGCCCATCGCCATGGAGCAGGGCCTGCGCTTCGCCATCCGCGAGGGCGGCCGTACCGTCGGCGCCGGCGTCGTCGCCAAGATCTTCGAATGACCGGTGTCTTCAGGAATCCTAGGGGTATAGCTCAATTGGCAGAGCGGCGGTCTCCAAAACCGCAGGTTGGGGGTTCGATTCCCTCTGCCCCTGCCAGGTTCGACGATGTCCAACCAGAACGTTGAAACAGTCACCAGCGGCGCCGACCGGTTCAAGGTCGCGCTGGCGGTGCTCGCGACGGCCGCGGGCATCGTGGGCTGGTACGTGCTGGACCAGCAGCCGCTGGTGCTGCGGCTGGTGTCGATCCTGGCCGGCCTCGCGGCCGGCATCGCGATTGCTTGGTTCTCGGCGCCGGGACAACGGTTCCTCTCGTTCGCCGCAGACGCGTGGTCCGAGACCAAGCGGGTGGTGTGGCCCGACAAGAAGGAGACGTGGACGGTCACCCTCTACGTCTTCGCATTCGTCGTCGTGATGGCGATCTTCCTGTGGGTCGTCGACAAGACCCTCGAGTGGGTCCTGTACGACCTGATCCTTCGCTGGAAGCGTTGATGAGCAAGCGTTGGTACGTCGTCCACGCCTACTCGGGGCTGGAGAAGAGCGTCGCCCGGTCGCTGCAGGAGCGCGTCGACCGTGCGGGCATGCAGGACCAGTTCGGCAAGATCCTGGTCCCGACCGAAGAGGTGGTCGAGATGAAGAACGGGCAGCGGACGATCTCCGAGCGCCGGTTCTTCCCCGGCTACGTGCTGGTCGAGATGGAGATGAACGACGACACCTGGCACCTGGTGAAGAACACCGGCAAGGTCACCGGGTTCGTCGGCGGCTCCGGCCACCGACCGACCCCGATCTCCGAGAGGGAGGTCGACAAGATCATGAGCCAGATGCAGGAGGGCGTGGAGAAACCCAAGCCCAAGACGCTGTTCGAGGTCGGCGAGATGGTCCGCGTCAAGGAGGGTCCGTTCACCGACTTCAACGGCAACGTCGAGGAAGTGAATTACGAGAAGAGCCGGCTGCGCGTGTCGGTGACCATCTTCGGTCGCGCGACGCCGGTCGAACTCGAGTTCGGTCAGGTCGAGAAGCTGTAGCGGGGCGGCGCACGCGCCCCGGGACGCGGCGGCCGCCCGGCCGCCCATCCATCCGCCGGATCGCGGCGGCGTGCGACGAGGAGCCGCAGTAGGGCCGCAGCGCGGCCGCGAACCGGCGTTAACACTCACCCAGTCGGAGCAGTGCCGTCATGGCCAAGAAGATCGTCGGTTTCATCAAGCTGCAGGTGCCCGCGGGCAAGGCCAATCCGTCGCCGCCGATCGGTCCGGCGCTCGGTCAGCGCGGCCTCAACATCATGGAGTTCTGCAAGGCGTTCAACGCGCAGACCCAGGGCGTGGAGCCCGGGCTGCCGATCCCGGTGGTGATCACCGCGTTCGCCGACAAGAGCTTCACCTTCGTGATGAAGACGCCGCCGGCGTCGATCCTGCTGAAGAAGGCGGCCAAGATCGATAAGGGCAGCAAGACGCCGCACACCGACAAGGTGGGCCGGATCACCCGCGCGCAGGCCGAGGACATCGCCCGGCTCAAGATGCCCGACCTGACTGCCGGCGACCTCGAGGCCGCGGTCCGGACCGTGGCCGGTTCGGCCCGCAGCATGGGCATCACCGTGGAGGGGGTCTGACATGGCCGGTCTGTCCAAGCGGGCCAAGGCGATCCGGGCCAAGGTCGATTCGCGCAAGCTCTACCCGGTGGCCGACGCGCTGAGCCTGGTCAAGGAGTGCGCGGTCGCGAAGTTCGACGAATCGATCGACGTGGCCGTGCAGCTCGGCGTCGACGCGAAGAAGTCCGACCAGGTCGTGCGCGGCTCGGTCGTGCTGCCGGCCGGCATCGGCAAGTCGGTGCGCGTGGCGGTGTTCACCCAGGGGGCGAAGGCCGAGGAGGCGCGCGCCGCGGGCGCGGACATCGTCGGCATGGAGGACCTCGCCGAGAAGGTGCGGGCGGGTCAGCTCGACTTCGACGTGGTGGTCGCCTCGCCGGACGCGATGCGCGTGGTGGGCGGGTTGGGTCAGATCCTCGGCCCGCGTGGGCTCATGCCGAACCCGAAGGTCGGCACGGTCACCGCGGATGTCGCCACCGCGGTGCGCAACGCGAAGGCGGGCCAGGTCCAGTACCGCACGGACAAGGCCGGCATCGTGCACGCGACCATCGGCCGCGCGTCGTTCCAGCCCGATGCGCTGCGCACCAACCTCGCCGCGCTGATCGAGGCGCTGAACCGAGCGAAGCCGGCGAGTTCCAAGGGCATCTACCTGCGCAAGGTGGCGCTGTCCAGCACGATGGGCATCGGCGTGCGGGTCGACACCGCCTCGCTGGTGGCCCCGGCGGCCTGAGCGGGCCGGGGGGCGTTGGAGAAGGACTTTGGGCTGTCCGCCGGCGACGGCGGGCAGGTTGTCAAAGACCGCAGGGGGTGCTCCGGTCCGCACGACGGGGCCCTCAAACGCGAAAGCACCCTGCGCAGATGGCGGTCCCGAAGCGGGTTCGAGGCGTCACGGGAGGCTCCAGCGATGGATCCGGCCGAGACGGTGAAGGACTCACGACCGGTCGCCGTAACCGGCGCGACGGCCTCCCGGCCCGAGTGCCTTTCGTAGGAGCGATGGACCGTGGGTCTCAATCGTGAAGAGAAGGCGAACGTGGTCGAGGAGGTCGGCGCCCAGGTGGCGCGGGCCCAGGCGATCGTGGTTGCCGAGTTTCGTGGTCTGGAGGTCGGCCCGATCACCGCGCTGCGCAGGCAGGCGCGGCAGTCGGGCGTCTACCTGCGTGTGCTCAAGAACACGCTCGCGCGCCGTGCCCTGGTCGGCACACCGTTCGAGAAGCTGAACGACCACCTGGTCGGTCCGCTGATCTACGGCATCTCCGACGACCCGGTGAAGTGCGCGAAGGTCCTGGCGGACTTCGCCAAGGGCAACGACAGGCTGTCGCTGAAGGCCGGCGCCATGGCGAATCACGTCATGGATGCCAACGGCGTGAAGGCGCTCGCGTCGATGCCCAGCCGCGAGGAGCTGCTCGGCCAGCTGGTGGGCACCATGCAGGCGCCGATCTCGAAGTTCGTGCGCACGCTCAACGAGGTCCCGGGCAAGTTCGTCCGGACGCTCGCTGCGCTGCGCGACGAGCGCGAGAAGGCCGGTGCCTGACCCCGACCCTCTCGGATCACCTTACACACACCAACCGTTTCGACTGGAACCGCAATCATGGCACTGAGCAAGAACGAGATCCTGGACGCGATCGCCGGCATGACCGTGCTCGAGCTGTCCGAGCTGATCAAGGCGATGGAAGAGAAGTTCGGCGTGTCGGCGGCTGCCGCCGCCGTCGCGGTCGCCGCGCCCGCCGCCGGCGGGGGCGCCGCCGCGCCGGCCGCCGAGGAGAAGACCGAGTTCACGGTGATGCTGCTGGCCGCGGGCGAGAAGAAGGTCGAGGTGATCAAGGTGGTGCGCGCCGCCACCGGCCTGGGCCTGAAGGAGGCCAAGGACCTGGTCGACGGCGCCCCGAAGGCCGTGAAGGAAGCGATTCCGAAGGCCGACGCGGACGCGCTGCTCAAGCAGCTCGCCGACGCCGGCGCGAAGGTCGAGATCAAGTAACCCGCACGCCGAACCCGCGCCCGCAGTTGACCCCGCTGCCGCGAATGCCCGGTCACCGGTCCCGCAAGGGCCCGGCTCCGGGCGTTCGCGCTTCGCGTCGCCCGCGGGGATCGCGGCCCGGGCCGTCGCCGACGGTCCGCACCCCGATCTCTGCCCAAGGTTCATGACTGGAGAGTCCATGGCCCAGCCGTCGTATTCCTTCACCGAGAAGAAGCGCATCCGCAAGTCGTTCGCCAAGCGGCACGTGGTGCAGGACGTGCCTTACCTGCTGCAGACTCAGCTCGAGTCGTACACCCAGTTCCTGCAGCTCGAGCGCTCGGTGGCCGATCGCCGGGACGAAGGGTTGCAGGCTGCGTTCACCAGCATCTTCCCGATCACGTCGCACAACCAGATGGCGCGGCTGGAGTTCGTCAGTTACGCGCTCGGCAACCCGGCGTTCGACGTCAAGGAGTGCCAGCAGCGCGGCCTGACCTTCTGCGCGCCGCTGCGCGCGCGGGTGCGTCTGGTGATCATGGACCGCGAGGCGCCCAAGCCCACCGTGAAGGAGGTGAAGGAGCAGGAGGTCTACATGGGCGAGATCCCGCTCATGACCACCAACGGCTCGTTCATCGTCAACGGCACCGAACGGGTGATCGTCTCGCAGCTGCACCGCTCGCCGGGCGTGTTCTTCGAGCACGACCGCGGCAAGACCCACAGCTCGGGCAAGCTGCTGTTCTCGGCGCGGATCATTCCCTACCGGGGTTCGTGGCTCGACTTCGAATTCGATCCCAAGGACGTGCTGTACTTCCGCGTCGACCGTCGCCGCAAGATGCCGGTCACGATCCTGCTGAAGTCGATCGGTCTGACGCCCGAACAGATCCTCGCGCACTTCTTCGTGAACGACCACTTCCAGCTGATGCCGGAAGGCGCGCTGATGGAGCTGGTGCCCGATCGGCTGCGCGGCGAGATCGCCCGCTTCGACATCGCCGACAAGGACGGCAGGGTGATCGTCCAGAAGGACAAGCGGATCAACGCCAAGCACATCCGCGAGATGGACGCCGCGGGCCTCAAGCGCATCTCGGTGCCCGAGGACTACGTGCTCGGCCGCGTGCTCGCGACCAACGTGATCGACCCGGACACCGGCGAGATCGTGGGCAAGGCGAACGACGAGCTGACCGAGGACCTGCTGAAGAAGCTGCGGGCCGCCGCGGTCAAGGAGTTCAAGACGCTGTACACCAACGACCTCGATCAGGGGCCGTACATCTCGCAGACGCTGCGCATCGACGACACCGCCGACCAGTCGGCCGCGAGGATCGCCATCTACCGGATGATGCGGCCCGGCGAACCGCCCACCGAGGAGGCGGTCGAGGCGCTGTTCAACCGGCTGTTCTACAACGCGGACGCGTACGACCTGTCGAAGGTCGGCCGCATGAAGTTCAACCGCCGCGTCAGTCGCGACGAACTGACCGGGCCGATGACGCTGACCAACGAGGACATCCTCGCGGTCATCAAGATCCTGGTCGACCTGCGCAACGGCAAGGGTGAGATCGACGACATCGACCACCTGGGCAACCGGCGCGTACGCTGCGTCGGCGAGCTGGCGGAGAACCAGTTCCGCGCCGGCCTCGTGCGCGTCGAGCGAGCGGTCAAGGAGCGGCTCGGCCAGGCCGAGACCGAGAACCTGATGCCGCACGACCTGATCAACAGCAAGCCGATCAGCGCCGCCATCCGCGAGTTCTTCGGGTCCAGCCAGCTGTCGCAGTTCATGGACCAGACCAACCCGCTGTCCGAGATCACCCACAAGCGGCGCGTCTCCGCGCTCGGCCCCGGGGGCCTCACCCGGGAGCGGGCCGGTTTCGAGGTGCGCGACGTGCACCCGACCCACTACGGGCGCGTGTGCCCGATCGAGACGCCCGAGGGCCCGAACATCGGCCTGATCAATTCGCTGTCGCTGTACGCGCGCCTCAACGAATACGGCTTCCTCGAGACGCCCTACCGCAAGGTGGTCGACCGCACGCTGACCGACGAGATCAGCTACCTGTCGGCGATCGAGGAGGGCCGCTACGTGGTCGCGCAGGCCAACGCGTCGATCGACGCCGCGGGCACGCTGGTCGACGAGCTGGTGTCGGTGCGGATCAACGGCGAGACCTTGCTCAAGTCGCCCGGCGAGGTCCAGTACATGGACGTCGCGCCGAGCCAGATCGTGTCGGTGGCCGCGTCGCTGATCCCGTTCCTCGAGCACGACGACGCGAACCGCGCGCTGATGGGCTCGAACATGCAGCGCCAGGCGGTGCCCTGCCTGCGTCCCGAGAAGCCGCTGGTGGGCACCGGCATCGAGCGGACCTGCGCGGTCGACTCGGGTACGGTGGTCACCGCACTGCGCGGCGGCGCGGTCGACTACGTCGACGCGAACCGGATCGTGATCCGCGTGAACGACGACGAGGCGCAGGCGGGTGAGGTCGGGGTCGACATCTACAACCTGATCAAGTACACGCGCTCGAACCAGAACACGAACATCAACCAGCGGCCGATCGTCAAGAAGGGCGATCAGATCGTGCGCGGCGACGTCATCGCCGACGGCGCGTCGACCGACCTCGGCGAACTCGCGCTCGGCCAGAACATGCTGGTCGCGTTCATGCCCTGGAACGGGTACAACTTCGAGGACTCGATCCTGATCTCCGAGAAGGTGGTGTCGGACGACCGCTACACGTCGATCCACATCGAGGAGCTGTCGGTGCTCGCGCGCGACACCAAGCTCGGGCCCGAGGAGATCACTCGCGACATCTCGAACCTGTCGGAGAGCCAGCTCGGACGGCTCGACGAGTCGGGCATCGTGTACATCGGCGCCGAGGTGCAGGCGGGCGACACGCTGGTCGGCAAGGTCACGCCCAAGGGCGAGACGCAGCTCACCCCCGAGGAGAAGCTGCTGCGTGCGATCTTCGGCGAGAAGGCGTCCGACGTGAAGGACACGTCGCTGCGCGTGCCTTCGGGCATGAGCGGCACCGTGATCGACGTGCAGGTGTTCACCCGCGAGGGCATCGTGCGCGACAAGCGCGCGCAGTCGATCATCGACGACGAACTCAAGCGCTATCGGCTCGACCTGAACGATCAGCTGCGGATCGTCGAGAACGACTCGTTCGAGCGCCTCAAGCGCCTGCTGGTCGGCAAGGTCGCCAACGGCGGCCCGAAGCGGCTGGTGAAGGGTGCGGTGATCGACGCCGCGTACCTGGACGACCTCGACCGCTGGCAGTGGTTCGAGATCCGGCTGGCCGACGAGACCGCGGCGAGCCAGCTCGAGCAGGCCAAGGAGAGCGTCGAGCAGAAGCGCCACAGCTTCGACCTGGCCTTCGAGGAGAAGCGCAAGAAGCTCACGCAGGGCGACGAGCTGCCGCCGGGCGTGCTGAAGATGGTCAAGGTCTACCTCGCGGTGAAACGTCGCCTGCAGCCCGGCGACAAGATGGCCGGGCGCCACGGCAACAAGGGCGTGGTGTCGCGGATCGTTCCGGTCGAGGACATGCCGTACATGGCCGACGGGCGCCCCGTGGACATCGTGCTGAACCCGCTGGGCGTGCCGTCGCGGATGAACGTGGGCCAGATCCTCGAGACGCACCTGGGCTGGGCGGCCAAGGGCATCGGCCTGCGAATCGGCGAGATGCTCGCTCGCCAGGCGCGGGTGGCCGAACTGCGCGCGTCGCTCGAGGCGGTCTACAACCGGCACGGCCAGAAGGCCGAGCTGAGCGCCCTCGGCGACGCCGAGATCGTCGAGCTCGCGCAGAACCTGACCAACGGCGTGCCCTTCGCGACCCCGGTGTTCGACGGCGCCTCCGAGTCGGAGATCCGCGCGGCGCTGGACATCGCGTTCCCGGACGACGATCCGAACACCGGCAAGCTCGGCTTCAACGCGAACAAGACCCAGCTGCGCCTGTTCGACGGACGCACCGGTGAACCGTTCGACCGGCCGGTGACCGTCGGCTACATGCACGTGCTGAAGCTGCACCATCTGGTGGACGACAAGATGCACGCGCGCTCGACCGGCCCGTACTCGCTGGTGACCCAGCAGCCGCTCGGCGGCAAGGCGCAGTTCGGCGGCCAGCGCTTCGGCGAGATGGAGGTCTGGGCGCTCGAGGCGTACGGGGCGTCGTACACGCTGCAGGAGATGCTGACGGTCAAGTCCGACGACGTGAACGGCCGCACCAAGGTGTACGAGAACCTGGTCAAGGGCGAACACGCGATCGACGCGGGCATGCCCGAGTCGTTCAACGTGCTGGTCAAGGAAATCCGGTCGCTCGGGATCGACATCGACCTCGAGCGCAACTGAGAGCGAGGAGCTGACGAATGAAAGCACTGCTCGATCTGTTCAAGCAGGTCCAGGAAGAGGAACACTTCGACTCGATCCGCATCGGGATCGCGTCGCCGGAGAAGATCCGGTCCTGGTCCTACGGCGAGGTGAAGAAGCCGGAGACCATCAACTACCGCACCTTCAAGCCCGAACGCGACGGACTGTTCTGCGCGAAGATCTTCGGGCCGATCAAGGACTACGAGTGCCTGTGCGGCAAGTACAAGCGCTTGAAGCACCGCGGCGTGATCTGCGAGAAATGCGGCGTCGAGGTGACGCTCGCCAAGGTGCGGCGCGAGCGCATGGGCCACATCGAGCTGGCCAGCCCCACCGCGCACATCTGGTTCCTGAAGTCGCTGCCGTCGCGGCTGGGCATGGTGCTCGACATGACGCTGCGCGACATCGAGCGCGTGCTGTACTTCGAGGCCTACGTGGTGATCGAGCCGGGCATGACGCCGCTCAAGCGTTGCCAGCTGCTCACCGAGGACGACTTCCTCGCCAAGACCGAGGAGCATGGCGACGAGTTCCGCGCCGAGATGGGCGCCGAGGGCGTGCGCGACCTGCTGCGCTCGATCGACGTCGATCGCGAGGTGGCCAAGCTGCGTGACGAGCTGGCGGCCACCTCGTCGGAAGCCAAGATCAAGAAGATCGCCAAGCGGCTGAAGGTGCTCGAGGGCTTCCAGCGCTCGGGTATCAAGCCGGAGTGGATGGTGCTCGAGGTGCTGCCGGTGCTGCCGCCCGAGCTGCGTCCGCTGGTACCGCTGGACGGCGGCCGCTTCGCCACCAGCGACCTGAACGACCTGTACCGCCGTGTGATCAATCGGAACAACCGCCTGAAGCGGCTGCTCGAGCTGAAGGCGCCCGAGATCATCGTGCGCAACGAGAAGCGGATGCTGCAGGAGGCGGTCGACTCGCTGCTCGACAACGGCCGCCGCGGCAAGGCGATGACCGGAGCGAACAAGCGTGCGCTGAAGTCGCTCGCCGACATGATCAAGGGCAAGGGCGGCCGATTCCGCCAGAACCTGCTGGGCAAGCGGGTGGACTACTCGGGCCGTTCGGTGATCGTGGTGGGTCCGCAGCTCAAGTTGCACCAGTGCGGTCTGCCCAAGCTGATGGCGCTCGAACTGTTCAAGCCGTTCATCTTCAACAAGCTCGAGACGATGGGGGTGGCGACCACCATCAAGCAGGCCAAGAAGTTCGTCGAGAACCAGGAACCGATCGTCTGGGACATCCTCGAGGAGGTGATCCGCGAGCACCCGGTGATGCTCAACCGGGCGCCCACGCTGCACAGGCTCGGCATCCAGGCGTTCGAGCCGGTGCTGATCGAGGGCAAGGCGATCCAGCTGCACCCGCTGGTGTGCGCGGCGTTCAACGCCGACTTCGACGGCGACCAGATGGCGGTGCACGTGCCGCTGTCGCTCGAAGCCCAGCTCGAGGCGCGCGCGCTGATGCTCGCGTCGAACAACGTGCTTTTCCCGTCCAACGGCGAACCGTCGATCGTGCCGTCTCAGGACATCGTGCTCGGCCTGTACTACACGACGCGCGAGAAGATCAACGCCAAGGGTGAGGGCATGGCCTTCGCGAACGTGTCGGAGGTGCTGCGCGCCTACGACAACCGCGAGGTCGAGCTCGGCACGAAGATCATCGTGCGGCTCACCGAGTACGACCGCGACAAGGCGAGCGGCGAGTCCACGGCGCGCACGGTGCGCGCGAACACCACCGTCGGCCGCGCGATCCTGTCGGAGATCCTGCCCCGCGGGCTGCCGTTCGAGTTCATCAACAAGGCGCTGAAGAAGAAGGAGATCTCGCGGCTGATCAACGCGTCGTTCCGCCGGTGCGGGCTGCGCGACACCGTGATCTTCGCCGACCAGCTGATGCAGAACGGTTTCCGGCTGGCCACGCGCGCCGGCATCTCGATCTCGATCGACGACATGCTGGTGCCGCCGCAGAAGGCGACGCTGCTGGCCGCCGCCGAGGCCGAGGTCAAGGAGATCGAGCAGCAGTACACGTCCGGTCTCGTCACGCAGGGCGAGCGCTACAACAAGGTCGTGGACATCTGGTCGAAGGCCGGCGACGAGGTCGGCAAGGCGATGATGGACCAGCTGCGGGTGCAGAAGGTCCAGGATCGGCACGGCAACAGCGTCGATCAGGAGTCGTTCAACGCGATCTACATGATGGCCGACTCGGGCGCACGCGGTTCGGCCGCGCAGATCCGCCAGCTGGCGGGCATGCGCGGCCTGATGGCCAAGCCCGACGGCTCGATCATCGAGACCCCGATCACCGCGAACTTCCGCGAGGGGCTGAACGTCCTGCAGTACTTCATCTCGACGCACGGCGCGCGCAAGGGTCTGGCGGACACCGCGCTGAAGACCGCGAACTCGGGCTACCTGACCCGCCGCTTGGTCGACGTGACCCAGGACCTGGTCGTGGTCGAGGACGACTGCGGCACGACCAACGGCGTGGCGATGCGCGCGCTGGTCGAGGGCGGCGAGGTGATCGAGGCGCTGCGCGACCGGATCCTAGGCCGCGTGACCGCGGTCGACGTCGTCCACCCCGAGACGCAGGCCACCCTGTTCGAGGGCGGCACGATGCTCGACGAGGACGCGGTCGACGAGATCGAGCGCCTGGGCATCGACGAGGTGCGCGTGCGCACGCCGCTCACCTGCGACACCCGCTACGGGCTGTGCGCGAAGTGCTACGGCCGAGATCTCGGCCGCGGCACGCTGGTCAACAGCGGCGAGGCGGTCGGCGTGATCGCCGCGCAGTCGATCGGCGAGCCCGGCACGCAGCTGACGATGCGGACGTTCCACATCGGCGGCGCCGCGTCGCGCGCGGCGGTGGCGAGCAGCATCGAGGCCAAGTCCAACGGCACGGTTCGCTTCACCGCCACCATGCGCTACGTGACCAACTCGAAGGGCGAGCCGGTGGTGATCACGCGCTCGGGCGAGGTGCTGATCCAGGACGACCTCGGCCGTGAGCGCGAGCGCCACAAGGTGCCGTACGGTGCGGTGCTGCAGGCGAGTGACGGCAAGCAGGTGCGCGCCGGCGCGATGCTCGCCACCTGGGACGCGCTCACCCGTCCGATCATCACCGAGTACGCGGGCACCGTGAAGTTCGAGAACGTCGAGGAGGGCTCGACGGTGGCCAAGCAGATCGACGAGGTCACCGGCCTGTCGACGCTGGTGGTGATCGACGCGAAGCGTCGCGGGCCCACGACCAAAGGGGTGCGTCCGCAGGTCAAGC
>JBIKMO010000417.1:0-3163 GCA_044359175.1 Burkholderiaceae bacterium
TGTGCATGCCGCGCTCGATCTTTCGACGGCCGAGCTTCCCGAGACGATGACCTCCTTTCGGCGCCCCGGGCGGCCGAGGGACGGCTTCGTGCGAGGAACTCGATGCCGATGGGCGCGTCGGCGGGCATCGAGCCCGGCAGCGCGACGAAGATCACCGCGGTCATCGCAGCAACTGCGTCGGCCTCGTCATCTGGGGTCGGCCCCAGCTGGGGTCGGCCCTGGCTGGACCGCAGGGTTCGGATGATCAACCCTGACGAGACAGCCGCGGTTCGGGGGACGCGCGGCGATCCGCGCCGTGTCCGGACGACGCGCGCGCGGTACGGCGGCCTGCTGCGGGCCACGGTGAGACGGACGACCCACACGGACATGCCTGCTCCTCTGAAACCGGCGAGCGCGCCGGCGGCCATGCACCGCACGGAACGCGCACCGTCGGCGCATCGGCCGCCACGCAGTCCGGCCACCCCGGTCGGTGCAGGTCGCGCCTCGCGGGTCGGTGCGGCGCAGCCGCCGGAGTCCGCTCGCGCGGCGCCGCAGCGCGCCCCTCGGCAGCCCGCGCCCATGCGGCCGGCGCCGCCGCTGGAAGGCCCGACGCTGCTGCGCCGCTGGGCAATGAGGGCGGCGGGCCTGCTGCCGCTGCTGATGCTGTCGCGCCTGTCGCAAAGCGGTGGCGAGCTCGCGCTCGCGCAGTGGCTGGGGAAGGTCCCCCGCGACATCGGCGAGCTCCAGTGGCAGCGGGCGGGAGCGGCCTTCGAGCGGTGGAACCCTGGCTGGAAGGCGCCTGTGACGTGGACGCCCGAGCAGGTCGGGCGCAGTGTCCGCGAGGCGGCCCGGCTGTACGAGCAGCGGGTGGCGGGCGCGATCTCGCCGGGCGCGTTCGACGCCGGGATGGCGGCGCTGGTGAAACAGGTCGACGCCAGGCGGGGAGCGGCTGCGAACCGCGCGCCGGACCTCGCCTCGGGGGCTGTGCAGCGGCCGGCCGCGTCCGCGCCGGCGCGTCCGGCGCCGCCCCCGCTGGAGCTGCGAGCGACGCGGCGCGGACTTGCGGATCCGGCGGTGGAGCGAGGCAGCCAGGCGGTGCAGGCGCTGGGGCGGACGATCCGGGCCTACGGCGCAACGCCCGGGCCGTCCGCGCGAGCCGCGCTCAACGAGGCACTGGCGTGGGTCCGTTCGTTGCGCGCGCGCGAGGGCGAACGATGGACGCCGGCCACGCGCGCCGACTTCGCGGTCTACGGGCCGCAGGCGGCGCGGGTGCTGGCCGGCTCGACCCCGGCGGCCCGGCCCGCGCAGCCGCCCCCGCGACCGGGCGGCAGCCGCCCGCAGGCGCCGCCGGTCATCGGCCCGACCGCGCCCGAGAGCCGCCCCCAGGAGCACGACCTGCGTCAGGTCAACGACCAGAGCGGCGCATCGCGCCAGGCGCGCGAGCTCGAGCGGTGGCAGACAGCTCGCGAGCAGGCCGACGCGCTGCTCGAGCAGGAACGACGCCGCGTCAAACTCAGGCCGCCGAGCGTCGTCGAGCTCGCCGACCGGATCGATGCGATCGCCGACCCGACGGTCCGCCGGCTGGTGAGTGCAGGCCTGTCGCTGCGCGAGCTGCAGTGGCGGGAGGCTGGCGCTGCCCGCGCCAGTGCGGTGGGCGCCGGCGCCGGCGGCGCGGAACCGCCGCGGCCGTCGGTTCGGGACGATTCGGGCGGCGACGGCGCGTCAGCTCAGCCGCAGGCCTCCGGGCGCCGATACGTGTATGCGCAGCAGCAGCAGCCGCAGTCTCAGGGCCGTCGCGACGCCGAGCCGGATCCGGGCCTGCCGCTGTTCTATGCCGCGCTCTTCCTGAAGCGGATGGAAGGGGCGCTCGAATTCCAGGGGCAGCCGGTTCACCTGAGCCTGAAGCGCACGCCCGCCGGCGACGTGTCGGTCGCCGTCGATCGCAGTCGGCTCGCGTCCGAACCGCGCGCGGCCTACGACCGGCTCGCCGAGCGGCTCGGATCGCCGCAGGTGGAACGCCTGCTCGGCGTGCTCGTCGGCGGCGACGGTCGCGAGGTGGGTCTGCACGCGCTGGCCGAGCATTGGCGAACGGTGTGGCCGAACGAGCCGCTGCTCGGCCGTACGGTCGTCGATCTCGGTAAGGCGCTCTCCAACTGGCCCGACTTCGGCACCCTGGACGATCTGGCCGGGTTGACCGAACTCCAGGTCGGCACCTACCGGGGCATCTTCCCGCTGACCGCGGACCATGACGAGGCCCGGCGGCGGATCAGCCCCCCCGCGCAGCCCGCGACGCAGCCCGGGCCGTTCTTCATGGACGCACTGCCGCCCGGCGTGCCGACGACCGGCGCGCTTTCGCGCTCGCCGCTGCTGCTGCAGCACCTGCGCGACCTGCAGCTCGCCTACGACGAGGCGGTCGGTCGAGGGCCGGCGCGCCGGGAGCGGATACCGCCGGACGACCGGCCGTGGCGCGACTCCGGCGATCCCGGACTGGTCGCATCGGCCGCCGCGCTGCATGCGTTCTGGTCGATGCTGCACTCGGCGGCGCCCGCTGCGTCGGGGCCGACCGCATTGCGGGCGCACGATCCGTGGGAGGCCGCTGCGTCCGGACGTCCCGGGCTGCACGAGATCGACTTCTCGACCTACCCGCAGTTCCACCGGGCCTGGCGCGAGGGCCTGCAGCACATCATGACGCCGATCGACGGCGCAGCGTCCGAGCTCGCGGACGCAACGGTGACCGCGTCGATCGCAGCCCGGTCGGTCTTCGCGGACGAGGCGCTGCAAGGCCAGCTCGTTCGCTCGATCACCCAGCGCTTCACCGATCGCAGAGCCGTGGCGGCGTACGTCCGCACGTCGGAGTTCGAGCGGTTCGCACAGTCGCTGGTGCTGGATCGACTCGAGCAGCAGTCGCGTCCAGAGTTCCAGCTGCCGTGGATGCGCGAGCACCTGCGCGAGTCAGCGCGCGGCTGGGCGGCACGGCAGGCCGGGGACGAATCGACACCGGCTGCGCGTCTGCGTGCGCTGGAGGCGCTGCTGATCGATCCGGCGCAGCGCAACGCACTCGGGGCGCTCGTGGTGACCGCCAGGATCGAAGACCAGCGACAAGCGGACCTGCTGTCGCGGATCGAGTCGCTGCCGCGGCAGCACGGTTTCGAGCCGGTCGCCGGCCCGCCGCGCGACCCCGTCG
>JBIKMO010000138.1:0-11216 GCA_044359175.1 Burkholderiaceae bacterium
CTGCGAGCACCCCATCGGCCGCCTGCGGGGCAGGCTCAGACCGGGTCGGCCGCCCGCAGCGCCTCGAGCAGCGCACGCACCGGCCGCGGCAGCGGTGCGCCCTCGAGCGCGGCGAGCGCGAGCCACGCGTGCCCGGGTGGCGCCTCGCCGGGATCGCCCGCAAGCGCGCAGCGCCACACGCGGGCCTGCAGCCGGAAATGGGTGAATGCATGCCGTACGCGAGCGTGCGGCGCTGCCGCGCCGGCCTCGCGTCCGATGCGCGCGGCGAGCCAGTCGGACACCGCCCGCGGATCGACGATCGGCGCGTGCGCCTGCTCGCCGGCCGGCACCGCACGCGGCGGGACGAACTCGGGCAGGCTCCAGAGGCCGCCCCACAGGCCGGCGGGCGGGCGGCGCTCGAGCAGCACCGCGGCACCCGAGGTCGCGAGCACCCACTCGGCGCGGCGCGTCGCGCCGGCGCGCGCCGGTCGCGGCGCGGGCAGCGCATCCACCCGCCCCTGGCGCCGCGCCTCGCAACGCACCGCGAGCGGGCAGGCCTCGCAGCGCGGCCGCACCCGCACGCAGACGGTCGCCCCCAGATCCATCAGCCCCTGCGTGTACGCCTCCACCCGCCCGTCGCCGGGCTCGGGCAGCTCGCGCTCGGCGATCGCCCAGAGCTGGCGCTCGACCGCGGCCTCGCCGGGATACCCGTCGATCGCGAACGCGCGCGCGAGCACGCGCTTCACGTTGCCGTCGAGGATCGCGGCCGGCGCTCCGGTCGCGAACGCGGCGATCGCGGCCGCGGTCGAGCGGCCGATGCCCGGCAACGTCGCGAGCGTCGCCGCGTCGGTCGGGAACCGGCCGCCGTGGCGCTCGATGACCGCCTGGGCGCACCGGTGCAGGTTGCGGGCCCGCGAGTAGTAACCGAGTCCGCTCCAGGCGCCCAGCACCGCGTCGGTCGACGCTTCTGCGAGCGTGCGCAGGTCGGGGAACCGCTCGAGGAACCGCGCGTAGTACCCGAGCACGGTCGACACCTGCGTCTGCTGCAGCATGATCTCCGAGAGCCAGATCCGGTACGGGTCGCGGGTGTGCTGCCAAGGCAGCCCGCGGCGCCCGGCGCGGCGCTGCCAGTCGACCAGCAGGTCGGCGAGACGCGGCGCCACCGGGGGTCAGGCCGCCTCGACCGGCTCCGGCGCGGGCGCGTCGCGGCGCTCGAGCAGCGTGCGGACCTCGGTGCCCAGCGCATGCAGCGCCTCGGACTGCTGCTCGACCTGCGCACGGCTCTCCTCGAGCTCGGCGAGCCGCGATTCCAGCTGGCCGCTCGCCTGCAGGATGCGCTGCACCGACTCGAAGCGGCGCCGCAGCTGTGCCTGGTGCTCCCTCACCTGGCTCTCGATCGGCGACATCACCGCCCGCATCCAGATCTCCAGCTCGCGTGCGGACTGCTCGTAGACGTCGCGGATGCGCACCGCGACCGACTCGAAGAACCGCCGCGTCAGCGCCCACTTCTCGGTGGTCACCAGGCTCAGCGTGCCGAAATGCCGATCATGCAGCGCTTCGATCCGGTCGAGCTCGGCGAAGCTGCGCCGCAGCGACACCGGCAGCGGCGAGCCGAGCGTCAGTCCGTGCTCGCGGTTGAAGCGCGTGTACATCGCCGCCATCAGCGTCTGCACCTCGTCGACCTGCGACGCGAGCCGGACGAGGTCGGCGCGGGCTGCGGCCATCAGGCCGCCCATGCCTTCGGCCAGCCCGACCGACAGCCGGCTCGACCGCATCGCGTTGCGCGCCGCGCGCACGTGCCGCTTGAGCCGCTCGGTGCCGACGGTCGTGCGGATCGCCTGCTGGTGGCGCCCGAACACCGAGCGCAGCGCCTGCAGCTCGCGCAGGCTCTGCTCGAATTCGGCGCGTTCGACACGGATGCGACGCGCCATCTGTTCGACCGCGGTGCGGTTCTTGCCGCGCAATCCGTCGAGCTCGAACACCTGCTCGACCAGGTTGCGCTTGCGTGCCGACAGCACCGCGTGCGTCACTGCGAACGCCTCGTCGAACTCGCGGCGCACCTGCTCTCGCACGATCGCCTGCTGGTTCGGCACCAACTCGCGAGACAGCGCGCGCTCCAGCTCAGGGAGGCGGCTGCGCGACAACAACAGCGGGTCCGATGTGACCTTGGCGACCAGCCCCTTCTGGGCCGACACCGGGAAGATCCGCTGCGCGGGCAGCTGCAGCACCTGCGCGACCGAGTCGATCTGTGCATCGATCTCGCGATCCACCTCGACCGCCGAGCGCAGCTCGTCCCACAGCCCGTCGATCTTGTTGAGCACCACGAAGCGGCCGGCGCGGTGCGAGGGCGAGACGTGATCGCGCCACACCTGCACGTCGGTACGCGTGACGCCGGCATCGGCGGCCAGCACGAACAGCACCGCGTGCGCGTTCGGGATGAGGTTCAGCGTGAGTTCGGGTTCGGCGCCGAGCGCGTTCAGGCCCGGCGTGTCGATCACCACGAGCCCGGTCTCGAGCAGCGGGTGCGGCACGTTGACGATCGCGTGCCGCCAGCACGAGACCTCGATCGTGTCCCGGTCGTCCGGGCTCACCGGCGAGTCCGTGTCGGTCTCGTCGTACAGCCCCATGAGAATCGCCTCCTCGACCGGCACGCGCTTGGTCTGGCGCACCGACTCGAACGCGCGCTTCAGCCCGGCCACGTCGTGAGGGTCGAACGGCACGCCGTGCCACTCGGACGGCGCCGCGCGCAGCTCGGCGAGCGAGGCGTCGCGCAGCCGGGTCTCGATCGGCAGCAGCCGGATGCCGGGCGGCTGGGATGGATCCCACATCAGCTCGGTCGGGCACATCGTCGTGCGCCCGGCCGAGGACGGGACGATGCGCTGCCCGTAGTCGGCGAAGAACAGCGCGTTGATCAGCTCCGACTTGCCGCGCGAGAACTCGGCGACGAACGCGATCGACAGGCGGTCGTCGCGCAGCCGGTCGATTGCGCGGGCCAGCCGGGACTGCAGCGGCGCGTCGGCGAGCCCGGCGTCGGCGAGCCAGCGACCGTACCGCCCGATGGCTTCGGCCAGCCCGGTTCGCCACGCGCCGTACGCGCGGATCCGCTCGTTGAAACCACTCATCGACCTGGGCGAGCCCGTGGGCAGAGGCGGCCGCAGGACCCGGGCCGCGATCGCGATCGAGCGTAGCACAGGGCCCGTCGCCCGCAGCGCCGGCGCCACGGCTGTGGGCGATGGCCGACGGGCGGCGGCGGCGGTCGGACGGACGGGCCGGCGCTCAGCGCTGGCAGCGCGGGCACCAGTAGGTCGCGCGCTGCTGATCGTGACGCGTGCGGATCGGCGTGCGACAGCGGCGGCAGGGCAGGCCGGCGCGGTCGTAGACGAAGCTGTCGTGCTGGAACCCGCCGATCTCGCCGTCGCTGGACACGAAGTCGCGCAGCGTGCTGCCGCCGGCGGCGATCGCGTCCGCAAGGGTCCCGCGAACCGCCGCTGCGAGTGCGTCGCAGCGCGGGCGCGAGAGCCTGCGCGCGGGCACTGACGGCCGGATGCCGGCGCGGAACAGGCTCTCGGAAGCGTAGATGTTGCCCACGCCGACCACGACCGTCCCCGACAGCAGCAGCGACTTGACCGCCACGCGGCGCCCGCGCGTCGCCGCGTGCAGCATCGCGCCATCGAATGCGTCGGAGAACGGCTCGACGCCCAGTCCGGCGAGCCGGGGGTGCGCGAACGGCGACCCGTCGGCGGCGTCGTGCCAGAGCACCGCCCCGAAGCGGCGCGGATCGTTCAGTCGCAGCGCGCCCCCCTCGAACACCAGGTCGAGGTGGTCGTGAAGCCGCACCGGTGCATCTGCCGCAGTCCAGCACAGGGTGCCGGACATGCCCAGGTGCACGATCAGCCAGCCCGGGTCGAACGACAGCAGCAGGTACTTGCCTCGGCGCTCGACCCCGCGCAGCACGCGACCGGCGAGCCGCTCGTGGAGTCCGTCCGGGATCGGCCAACGCAGCGCCGGGGCGCGGCGCACGACCGCGGCGAGCGCACGTCCGACGGCCGTGGCCGCGAGACCGCGGCGCACCACCTCGACCTCGGGCAGCTCGGGCATCGGCGTGAAGGCGGGATGGCGATCGTCGGGCGCGCCCCTGCGGCGGTCGCGGCTCGGTTGTGCCTCAGTGTAATCGAGGCTAGCATCGGCTCATGAATGCCGTCATCGCGCTGGTCGCGGCGCTGTTCGCGGTCGTCGGCGCGGGCTGCGCGAATCCTCGTGCCGAAGGCTCCGGCGCACGCGCCGAGGCCGCTCCCGCGGCGCCCGCTGAACCCGTACGGCGGCTGCCGATCGTCGCGGTCGACGACGACGCTCCCCCGCCCGCGGTCGAGCTGTCCCCTCAGCTGCTGTTCCAGCTGCTGGCGGCCGACATCGCCGCGCAGCGCGGTGAGCTCGGCTCGGCGTGGTCGACCTACATGTCGCTCGCGCGGCAGACCCGCGACCCCCGCATCGCGCGGCGCGCCGCCGAGACCGCGATCTCCGGGCGGGCCCTCGAGCAGGCGGTCCAGGCGACGCAGCTGTGGCGCGAACTCGCCCCGGACTCGCGGGCGGCTCAGCAGACGCTGGAGACGCTGTGGCTCGGATCCGGGCGACTCGAGCAGATGGAGCCGGTGCTCGCCGAGCGCCTGGCGCGCGCTCGCCGCGAGGGCTCGCTGCCGGCCGCCTACACCGACCTGCAGCGGTCGCTCGCGCGGGTCCAGGACCGGGCGGGCGCATGGCGGCTGGTGCAGCGGCTGAGCGAACCGGACCTGAACGTCGCCGCGGCCCGGCTCGCACGGGCGAGCGCCGCGGCCGCCGCCGACGAGCCCGCGGCGGCCGCCGCCGAGGCGAGCGAGGCGTTGCGGCTCGCGCCCGACGACGAGGCCGCCGCGGTCGCCGCCGCGCGCGCGCTGCACGCGCTGCCGGAGCGCCGGCAGGAAGCGCTGGCGCTGCTCGAGCGGTTCCTGCAGCGCGCCCCGATGTCGCTGGAGGCGCGCTACGCGTACGCGAGGCTGCTGATCGCCGAGGGCCGCCGCGACGACGCGCGAGCGCAGCTCGACCGCGCGAACGCGCAGGCGCCGGACAACCCCGCGGTGCTGTTCTCCCTCGCCCAGGTCGCCTATCAGGGCAAGCAGTACGACGATGCGCGCCGCCATCTCGAGCGCCTGATCGAGCTGCCGCGAAGCGTGCCGCGGGACAACGCGTCGGCATTCCTGTTCCTCGCGCAGATCGCCGAGGACCAGGGGCGGGTGCCGGAGGCGATCGCCTGGCTCGAGCGCGTGCCGCGCGGCGACGACTGGGTGCCCGCGCTGATCCGGCGCGCGCAGCTGGTCGGCAAGACCGGTCAGGTCGAGGCAGCCCGCGCGATGCTGCGCGACGCATCGGTCACCCAGACGCGCGAACGCGTGCAGCTGCTCTCGGCCGAGGCGCAGGTGCTGCGCGATGCGCGCCGCTACCAGGAGGCGTTCGACGTGCTGGCCGGGGGGCTCGAACGCATGCCGGACAACCCGGATCTGCTGTACGACCACGCGATGGCCGCAGAGAAGATCGACCGGCTGCCGGTGATGGAGACGTCGCTGCGCCGGCTGATCGAGCTCCGCCCCGACCACGCGCACGCGCACAACGCGCTCGGCTACACGTTCGCCGATCGCAACATGCGCCTGGACGAGGCGCGCACGCTGATCGAGCGCGCGCTGCAGCTCGCGCCGGACGATGCGCACATCCTCGACAGCATGGGCTGGGTGCTGTTCAGGCAGCAGGACCTGCCGCGCGCGCTCGAGTACCTGCGCCGGGCCTACGCGCTGCGCCAGGACGCCGAGATCGCCGCGCACCTCGGCGAGGTGCTCTGGGCGCTCGGACGGGCCGATGAGGCGCGGGCGCTGTGGCGCGAGGCGCGCGGGCGCGAGCCGGACAACACGACCCTGCGCGAGACGCTGGCGCGTCTGAATGTGTCCCTCTGACCGGTGCGCGGCCGGGGCGCGCCGCCGCGCGGCGCTCGCTGCGCTCGCGCTCACCGCGCTGCTGGCCGCCTGCGCGACCGTGCCGACGCCGCCCCCGGCGGCGCCTGCGGCGCCGGATGCACCGCGCGAGTGGGCCGGACGGTTCTCGGTCCGGGTCGAATCCACCGGCGAGGACGGCCGTCAGGACGCCGCGGCGGGGCGCTTCACGCTGCTCTCTTCGCCCTCGCCCGCCGGCCGCTCGCTGAGCCTGGAGCTCGTGTCGCCGTTCGGGCAGACCCTCGCCGAGGGGCGACGCGCCCCGGACGGGCAGGCGTCGCTCGCGCTGGCCGACGGTCGGCGGCTGCAGGCCGACTCGCTCGACCGCGTGCTCGAGCAGGCGCTCGGCTGGCCGCTGCCGATCGAGCGCCTGCCCGACTGGCTGGACGACCGCTTCGAGCACGTGCTCGAGCGCGCGCCGGACGGTCGGCCGAGCGTCGCGCAGGACAGCGGCTGGCGGATCGAGCGCGAGCCGCGGCGCTGGACGCTCGCGCGACCGCATCCGCAGGGCCGGCTGCGGGTTGTGCTGCTGCTGGACCGCTGACCCGATGCTCGCCGAGATCCGCCACGCGCCCGCGCCGGCGAAACTGAACCTGTTCCTGCACGTGACCGGACGGCGCGCCGACGGCTACCACCTGCTGGAGACGGTCTTCCAGCTCGTGGACCTCGCCGACTCGGTCCACGCGCGTCGCCGCGAGGACGGCGAGGTGCGACGTGCATGCGCGCTGCCCGGGGTGCCCGAGGACGCCGACCTGGTGATCCGTGCGGCGCGCGCGCTGCAGCGCGAGAGCGGCACGCCGCTGGGCGCCGACCTGTGGGTGGACAAGGCGATCCCGATGGGCGGCGGCCTGGGCGGCGGCAGCTCGGACGCCGCGACCGTGCTGCGCGTGCTCGACCGGCTGTGGGGGCTAGGCTGGCCGGACGCGCGGCTCGCCGAACTCGGCCTGACGCTCGGCGCGGACGTGCCGTTCTTCGTTTTCGGGCGCACCGCGTACGCCGAGGGCGTCGGCGAGCGGCTCACGCCACTCGATCTCCCGCCGTCCTGGTACGTGCTGGTGATGCCGCCGGTCGCGGTGCCGACGGCCGAGGCGTTCCAGGCGCCCGAATTGACACGCCACACCGAACCGCTCAGAATCCCGGGTCTTTCGCGGGGCGACCGGGTCTGGCAGGGTAGGAACGATCTGCAGCCGGTGGTCATGCGGCGCTTCCCCGAAGTGGCGCGAGCACTCGCGGCGCTCGGGGACGCCGCCCGCGCGGCGGGGCTGGACCCGACGCGCGTCCGGATGTCCGGTTCGGGCGCGTGCGTGTTCTGCCCCACCCCCTCCGAGGTCCTGGCCGGCCGCGTGGCGGGGGTGGTCCGCGGCCGCGAAGTCGGGGCGGTGCGCGTCTGTCGCGGGCTGTCCAGGCATCCGTTGGGGAGTCGCCAAGTTGGTTAAGGCACCGGATTTTGATTCCGGCATTCGAGGGTTCGAATCCTTCCTCCCCAGCCCCTTTCCTCGAGTCGACGACGATGCATCTCGGTGTCCGCAGTGCCAGCAGCGACGCCTTGAAGCCCGAAGGGCTGATGGTGTTCACCGGCAACGCGATCCCTCGGCTCGCCGCGTCGGTCGCTGACCACCTCGGCATTTCGCTCGGCAAGGCGACCGTCGGCCGGTTCTCCGACGGCGAGGTGATGGTCGAGATCCTGGAGAACGTCCGCGGCAAGGACGTCTTCGTGCTGCAGTCCACCTGCGCGCCGACCAACGACAACCTGATGGAGCTGATGGTGATGGTCGACGCGCTCAAGCGCGCGTCGGCCGGCCGGATCACCGCCGCCCTGCCCTACTTCGGCTATGCGCGCCAGGATCGACGCGTGCGCTCGTCGCGGGTCGCGATCAGCGCGAAGGTGGTCGCGAACATGCTCGAGGTCGCCGGGGTGGACCGGGTGCTGACGATGGACCTGCACGCCGACCAGATCCAGGGCTTCTTCGACATCCCGGTCGACAACATCTACGCCGCGCCGGTGCTGCTCGCCGACGTGCACCGGCAGCGCCTGTCCGACTGCATCGTGGTGTCCCCGGACGTCGGCGGCGTGGTGCGCGCCCGCGCGCTCGCCAAGCGGCTGGACACCGACCTCGCGATCATCGACAAGCGGCGGCCGAAGGCGAACGTGACCGAGGTGATGAACATCATCGGCGAAGTCCGCGGCCGCACCTGCCTGATCATGGACGACATGGTCGACACCGCAGGCACGCTGACCCGGGCGGCGGACGCGCTCAAGGAGCATGGCGCGACCCGAGTGCTCGCGTACTGCACGCACCCGGTGCTGTCCGGCCACGCGGTCGAGCGGGTCGCGCAGTCGTCGCTCGACGAGCTGGTGGTCACCGACACGATCCCGCTGTCGGCCGAGGCGCAGCAGTGCCCGAGGATCCGGGTGATCAGCTGCGCGCAGCTGCTCGCCGAAACCATACTGAGGATCAATCGCGCGGATTCAGTCTCGTCGCTGTTCAGCGACGACTGAACGAGGCCCCCGCCGAGAGGCGGGGCATCCCACCCCTGGAGCCCTGGTCGCGGGGCCCCGGGACGTCAGTGAAGGAGTTGCGATGAAAGTCGTCGCCAGCAAGCGTCATGCGCAAGGATCGGGTGCGAGCCGCCGCCTGCGCCATTCGGGCAAGGTGCCCGGCATCATCTACGGCGGCAGCGGGGACGCCACGCCGATCGAGATCGACCACAACCCCCTGTACCACTCGCTGCGCGTCGAGGCGTTCCACTCGTCGATCCTCGACATGGAACTCGACGGCGCGTCCGAGCGGGTGCTGCTGCGCGACGTGCAGTGGCATGCGTACAAGCCGCAGGTGGTGCACATCGACTTCCAGCGGGTCTCGCCCGACCGGAAGATCTCGATGAAGGTGCCGCTGCACTACGTGAACCAGGAGAACTCGCCTGCGGTGAAGCTGTCGGCGGCGATCGTGTCGCACGTGCTGACCGAGATCGAGGTGAGCTGCCTGCCCGACCGGCTGCCGGAGTTCGTCACGGTCGACCTCGGCTCGCTGACCGCCGGGCACTCGCTGCACCTGGCCGACGTGACCTTCCCGGACGGCGTGACGCCCGCGAAAGCGAAGGAGAACCCGGTGCTGGTGGTGGCCACGGTCAAGGGCGGCGGCGACGCCGAAGAGGCCGCCGCGGCGCCGGCTGCGGCCGCGCCGGCCAAGGCGGCCGCCAAGGCCCCGGCCAAGGCGCCGGCGGCAGCCAAGGCCCCGGCGGCGAAGGCCCCGGCAGCCGCGCCGGCCAAGGGCGGCGCGAAGAAGTAACGCCCCGGCGTGCGGCGTTCGGGGACCCCCGTGCGGTGAGAGCCGTGCGGGGGCCCCCGCATGTGGAGTACCGTCACTCCCTGTCGCGACCGCTCACCCCGCCGGCGCGTCGAGCGCCGTGCGCACCACCCCGCGCCACAGTGCGAGCCGCTCGCGCGCCAGCGTGGTCTTCGTGACCGAAGCGCTGCCGCTCGCGGCGAGATGCACCATGGCCAGCCTGAGCCCCGGGTCGACGAACACCGCCTGGCCGTGGATGCCGAGCAGCGCGAACTGCCGGCGCGGCCCAGGCAGCAGCCAGGTCTGGCAGCTGTAGCCGAAGCGCCCGGTGCGCTCGTCGGGCCGGAATGGCGGATCGGCGCGCGACGCGTCGGTCATGTCGGCGAGCCAGTCCGCGGGCAGCAGCGCCCGGCCGTCGTCCGGCCGCACGCCGCCGTGCGCGAGCACCGCACCCAGCCGCGCCCAATCGTGCGGGCTCGCCGACAGCCCGCCGCCGCCGGCGACCAGGCCGGTGCGGTCGGTCGCCCAGAATGCGTCATGTGCGGCGCCCATCGGCCGCCACAGCCGCGGCTGCAGCCACCCGGCGAGGGTCTCGCCGGTTGCGCCGCGCAGCGCGGCGGCGAGCACCTGCGACTCCACGCTCGCGTAGGAAAAGCGCGTGCCCTGCGGCGCCTCGCGCAGGTCGAACCCGCGGGCCGCGAGCACCCAGCCCTCGCGGGCGGCCGCGGCGCCGAAGCGAGACGCGTCGTCGCCCGGCTCGTAGGTCTCGATGAAGCGCACGCCCGAGCCCATCCGCAGCAGGTTGCGCAGCGTGGTCGCACCGTACGCGCTACCGGCAAGCTCGGGCACGTAGCGCTGCGCGGGCTCGTCGACCGAGGCGATGCGCCGCTCGGCGAGCGCGAGCCCGATCGCGATCGCGGTCACGGTCTTGGTCATCGAGTTGCCGAGGAACGGTGTGTCGCCGGCAACGCCGCCGCGGTAGCGCTCGATGTGCAGCGCGGTGCCGGAGACCACGAGCAGCGCGACCACCGGCTGACGATCGAAGTACGCGTCCAGGTCGTGCTCGGCACCGTCGATCCGCCAGCGCGGGCGCCAGGAACGCGCGGCCGGCGCCAGCATGAGCGGACGTGCGCCGCCGGCGCGCATCGTCGCCGTGCCGAACGCGCCGGTGCGGCGCGTGTGCACGCGCAGGTGGCGCTCGAGCTCGCGCTGCTCGTCGGACGACAGCGGCCGCTCGCTGCGCCGGGGGCCGTCGCCGGCGTCCGTCGCCGTCTTCGCCGCCGTGGGGGCCGCCGAACCGGGCGCGGCGGTCGGGCGGGACGGCTGCAACGCGCAGCCCGCCAGCGCCAGCGCGGGCGCCGCGCCGAGCAGCCGCCGGCGCCACCCGGCAGCGAACGAGCCCGCGGCCCGCGGCCCGCGAGCGCCTGCGCTCACCCCGCGCGGCTCCACCGCACGACCGCGTCGCCGCGCCGCTCGAGCCCCGGCAGCAGCTCCAGCCCCAGCCCCGGCTGCGTGAAGTCGACCCGGACCTGCCCGTCCGACACGGTGGGCAGCGCGGTGACCAGCTCGGTGTACCAGCCGGTGTAGAACGCGCGCACGCACTCCTGGATCAGCGTGTTGCGCGCGAACATCGAGAAGTGGCACGAGGCCGCCCAGACCACCGGCCCGGTGCAGTCGTGCGGCGCCACCGGCACGTGGTGCGACTCGGCGAGCGCCGCGATCTTGCGGGCCTCGGTGAGCCCGCCGCACCACGACAGATCGAGCATCGCGACGCCGGCCACGCCGGTCTCGAGGTACTCGCGGAACGCATGCGTGAACGACAGCGTCTCGCTCGCGCAGACCCAGGCCTTCGAGTGCCGTGCGTACTCGCGCAGGTCGGCGAGGTTGTCCAGCCGGAACGGGTCCTCGTGCCAGTAGGTGCCGAACTCCTCGAGCG
>JBIKMO010000418.1:0-3157 GCA_044359175.1 Burkholderiaceae bacterium
AGCGGGCCGACGCCGGCGCGATCGCGTGAGACACGCCGCCGCCAACGACCCCGCCGGCACCGTCTATCTCGTCGGTGCCGGCCCCGGCGCGGCCGACCTGCTCACCGTGCGCGCGGTGCGGCTGCTGCAGCGCGCCGACGTGGTGTTCCACGATGCGCTGGTCGACCCCGAGGTCCTGGCGCTCGCGACGCGGGCGCGGCTCGTCTCGGTCGGCAAGCGCTGCGGCCGTCATTCGACCGCGCAGCGCTTCATCGAACGGCAGCTGATCGAGGCCGCACGACACCATGCGGTGGTCGTGCGGCTCAAGGGCGGCGACCCGATGGTGTTCGGCCGCGCACAGGAGGAGATCGACGCGCTCGCCGCGGCGGGCGTGCCGCTGCACGTGGTGCCCGGAGTCACCGCCGCGTGCGCGGCGGCCGCGCAGCTCGGCCGGTCGCTCACCGTGCGCGGCCGCGCACGCAGCGTGGTGCTGCTGACCCCGCGCACCGGCGACGGCGAGCCGCCGAACGCCTGGGCCCGCGCGGCGGCGGGCGCGGACACGGCCGCCCTGTACATGGCCGCGCACGAAGCGGCGGCCGTGCTCCAGGCACTGCTCGCCGCAGGCCTGTCGCCGCAGCGTCCTGCGGTGCTGGTGGAGTCGGCGTCGAGCGCGACCGCACGCGCGCTGCACGGACCGCTCGGCGCACTGCCCGCGCTCGCGGGCGCGCTCGGCGGCGGCCCGGCGCTGCTGCTGATCGGCGAGCAGTTCGCCGGACCCGGTGCCGCGCGATGCGAGCCGTACGCTCAGACCGCGCCGCCCGCCGCCACCCGCACGACGAGCGCCGCCGCCATCGCCGCGAGCGTCGCCTTCAGCCAGCCGCGGTAGCGCGACGGATCGACCCGGCTGCGCAGACGCAGCCCGACCGCGTACGCGAGCGCGCCCGCCAGCGCGAGCGGCAGCGCCGCCCCGAGCACCGGCGCGTCGAACGCGCCGTGCTGCGCCATCAACGCCGCCTGCACGGTCTTGCCGAGCAGGAACAGCCAGCTCACCAGCGCGATGATCGTGCCCACCGGCACGTCGAGCAGCAGGAAGTAGATCAGCAGCGCCGGACCGGCGACGTTCACCGAGCCTTCGCAGAATCCGGCCAGCAGGCCGAACGGCACCGCGAACGCGGTCGGGCGCGACCGGATCGCCGGCAGATCGGTGCGGCCGAGCCGGTCGAGCACCAGGTAGACGACGATCACCGCGGCCATCAGCAGCATCAGCCAGCGCGAGTCGACCCGGTGCAGCGCCTCGACGCCGGCGACGAGACCGAACGGCATTGCCGCGGCGAGCGGCCAGTAGCGACGCAGCGCCGCGCGCAGGTCGGCCTCGCCGCGGAACGCCCACAGCGCACACGCGGTGACCAGCCAGGTCGGCAGGACCAGCAGCGTGACCGCGTTTCGCCAGCCGAACATCAGGCCGAACAGCGGCGTGGCGACCAGCGGGAACCCCACGCCGACGAAGCCGTGGACGAGGCCCGAGGCGGCGGCGATGACGAGCATCGCGAGCCCGTGGGCGAGGGTGAATCCGACGATCGCCGGCTCGTGCATCCGGAGCTCCACGCGCCGCGCGGCCCGGTGCGGTCGCGGGCGCCTGACGGCACCGCCACGGTACACCGACGCCGGCGAAGCGCCGAATTGGCGCGGTTGCGGCCCGCTCATCCGGCTCAAGTGCCGCGGGCGATCGGTTAGCGTGCGCCACAGGGGTCGGCGTTCCGGCCCGGGAGCGGTGGGCATGCAGACTGCGGCAGCGACGATCCGATTCGCCCTGTGGTGCGCGGCCGGCGCGACCGTGGTCGCGCTGACCGGCCCGAGCGCCCGGGCGCTGACCGTGACCCTGGCCGAGTGCGACGAGGGCGCGGACTTCGTTCGCAACGCCGCGCTGTCGCGCGACAACGGCATGCGGGCGGCCGACTTCCTGGGCCGCCTCGAGGGCGACCTCGCGGCGATCCGCACGGTGCCCGCGACGCTGCGCTGGTTCGCCCGCGACGCCGATGACGAGGCGCTGCTGCGCGCGGCAGCCGCCGACGTGTTCGAGTCGCCGCGGCGGGCAGGCGAGCACCACGACGCATTCCTCGCGCTCTGCCGCGCACGGGTGACGCTCCAGCACGGCGTGCGATCGCACGCGGCCCCGGACCGCTGACCGCGACCGGCCCGCGGCTCCGCCCCCGGGCTCGGCCCGCCCCGCGGCGCGAGGTTGACCCGGTCGGGCGCGTGCCCGACAGTGGCGGGCCGCGCCACCGCTGCCCGCACCCGACCGCGAGCGGTCGCCTACACTCCCGACGATGGACACCCGGCCGATCGCGATCACGATGGGCGATGCCTGCGGCATCGGACCGGAGATCGTGCTCAAGGCCTGCGCGGCGCTGGACGGTGCGCGTCCGCTCGTGGTCTACGGCGACCCGGGCGTGCTGCGTCGCGAGGCCGACCGCCTGCGGCTGCCGATGCGGGTGCCGGTCGTCGCCTGCTCGGCGCTGCCGCCCGATCTGCCCGTGGGCCGCGTCGATGCGCGCGCCGGACGCGCCGCGCACGACGCGGTGGTGCGCGCCGCGAGCGACGCGCTCGCGCGGCGCGTGTCGGCGGTGGTCACCGCGCCGCTGCACAAGGAGGCGCTCGCCGCCGCCGGCGTGCGCCACCCCGGCCACACCGAGCTGCTCGCCGAGCTCGCCGGCATACGCGACGTGCGGATGATGCTGTTCAACGACGAGCTGCGCACGATCCTCGTGACGATCCACGTGCCGCTGCGCGCGGCGATCGACGCAATCGACCGCGACGCGGTGCTCGCCACGCTGCGCATCGCGCACGACGGGCTGCGCCGGCTCGGCGTGCCCCGCCCGCGCATCGCGGTGGCCGGCCTGAACCCGCACGCGGGCGAGGGCGGGCTGATGGGCCGCGAGGAGATCGAGCACATCGCGCCCGCGGTCGCCGACGCGCGCGCCGAGGGCATCGACGCGAGCGGGCCGTGGCCCGGCGACACGGTGTTCATGCGGGCCCGCGGGTTCCGCGAGTTCGACGTGGTGGTTGCGATGTACCACGACCAGGGGCTGATCCCGATCAAGTACCTGGGCATCGACACCGGCGTCAACGCCACCGTGGGACTGCCCTTCGTGCGCACCAGCGTCGACCACGGCACCGC
>JBIKMO010000419.1:0-3156 GCA_044359175.1 Burkholderiaceae bacterium
AGGTGGCGGCGATGCGACCCACGGCAACCTCAGAGCGACAGACCGCCGCGTTGCGCCACGGTGTGCATGTCCTTGTCGCCGCGTCCGGACAGGTTCACGAGGATCGTGCGGTCGGGCGGCAGCGAGCCGGCGAGCCGAGCCGCGTACGCGAGCGCGTGGCTCGACTCGAGTGCGGGGATGATGCCCTCGATGCGGCAGCAGTCGTGGAAGGCCGCGAGCGTCTCCGAGTCGTCGATCGCGACGTACGAGGCCCGACCGCTGTCCTTGAGCCACGCGTGCTCCGGGCCCACGCCTGGGTAGTCCAGTCCGGCCGACACCGAGTGCGTGTCGACGATCTGCCCGTGCTCGTCCTGCAGCAGGTACGTCCGGTTGCCGTGCAGCACGCCCGGAGTGCCCGCCGTCAGCGACGCCGCGTGCCGCCCCGTGTGCAAGCCCTCCCCCGCGGCTTCGACGCCGACCAGCCGTACCTCGTCGTACGGGATGTACGGATGGAAGATGCCCAGCGCATTCGAGCCGCCGCCGACGCAAGCCACGACGTAGTCCGGCTGGCGGCCGATCAGCTCCGGCATCTGCCACAGGCACTCTTGGCCGACCACCGCATTGAAGTCCCGCACCATCATCGGATACGGGTGAGGGCCGGCGACCGTCCCGATGATGTAGAACGTGTCCTCGACATGGGTCACCCAGTCGCGCATCGCCTCGTTCAGCGCGTCCTTGAGGGTACGGCTGCCGGACTCCACCGGCACCACCTCGGCACCGAGCAGCTTCATCCGGTAGACGTTCTGAGCCTGCCGCACCACGTCGGTCGAACCCATGTAGACCACGCAGCTCATGCCGAAGCGGGCAGCAACGGTGGCGGTGGCCACGCCATGCTGCCCAGCACCGGTCTCGGCGATCACGCGCGGCTTACCCATGCGTTTGGCGAGCAGTGCCTGGCCGATCGTGTTGTTGACCTTGTGCGCGCCGGTGTGGTTCAAGTCCTCGCGCTTCAGGTAGATCTGCGCGCCGCCCAGCCGTTGCGACCAGCGCTTGGCGTGATAGATCGGGCTGGGGCGCCCGACGAAGTGCTTGAGTTCGTGGCGCAGCTCGGCGACGAATTCGGGATCGGTCCGGTAGCGCTCGTAGGCGTCGCGCAGCTCCGCCAGCGCGTGCATCAGCGTCTCGGACACGAACACGCCACCATAGGGACCGAAGTGTCCGCGGGCGTCAGGCAGGTCGTAGGGTTTCATCGTGATCGGGCATCGGCTGCAAGGACTGCGGCGACGAACTGCTCCATTCGCGCCGGGTCCTTGCGTCTCGGATCTTCGGACTGGATGCCGCTGGAGACGTCGACCATCACCGGACGGACCCGGCGGATCGCCTCGGCGACCGATCCGGCCGCCAACCCGCCGGACATCACCAGTCGGGCGGGCACGTCGCCCGGGATCCAGGACCAGTCGAACGCCTCGCCGCTGCCACCGTAGCCCTCGGTGTAGGTGTCCAGCAGCAGGCATTCAGCCGCGTCGAACGAACGCGCGGATGATAACAAATCGGTCTGCTCGCGCATCCGGATGGCCTTCCACCAGGGACGGACGGCCGCAGCACCGATTGCGCGCGCGGTCTGCGGCGTCTCGTCGCCGTGCAGCTGGAGCACGTCCAGCCCCGCGGCGGCAGTGACCCGCGCGACCTCGTGCGCCGCGGCGTCGACGAACAGTCCGACCGCGGTGACGAACGACGGCAGACGTCGGCGCAGCGTCGCCGCCGCTTCAGGGGTGACCGCGCGGGGGCTTCGGGGATAGAACACGAACCCGATCGCGTCCACGCCGAGCGCCACGGCGGTGTCGACGTCCTGCTCGCGCACCAGTCCGCAGAACTTGATCCGCGTCCTCATCGGGTCACGGTCCGGGATGACCGCCGAGGGGATCGAGCGCGTCCGCGGGCAAGCCGAACGCCGGGTCGTATTCGACGCCGGCCAGGTACAGGCCGGCCGCCGCGAACGTCGGCGCTCCGAGCGAGCGGCGCCGCGCGGCGAGCAGCTCGCCAACCCACGCGGGCGTCTGACGGCCGGTGCCGACCCACACCAACGCCCCCACCAGGTTGCGGACCATGTGGTGCAGGAACGCGTTGGCGGTGACCGTGAACTCGACGAACTCCCCGCGCCGATCGACGTCCAGCCGGACGAGCCGGCGTACCGGCGAGCTCGCCTGGCACTGCGACGAGCGGAACGCGGTGAAGTCGTGCTCGCCGATCAACCGCGACGCCGCATCGCGCATCGCCTCGACGCACACCGGCCGGAACGCCCAGCCCGCACGATCGCGCCACAGCGGGTGCTTGACCGGCGAGCACCGCAGCAGGTACCGGTAGGTGCGTGAGCGCGCGCCGAAGCGAGCGTGAAAGGTGTCTGGCGCCGGCCGGGCCCACTGAACCGCGACCGTATCCGGCAGCCTGGCATTCACCCCGCGCACCCATGCCGAGGGGGGCCGGCTCGCGTCGCTGTCGAAATGGACCACTTGCGCGAGCGCGTGAACGCCGGCATCGGTGCGGCCCGCGCAGACCGTGCTGACCGGATGATCCACCAGCGCCGACAGCGAGGCCTCGACCCGATCCTGGATCGCGTCGCCCGCCGACTGCGTCTGCCACCCTGGGAAGGCCGAGCCGTCGTAGGCCAGGCCGAGCACCCACCTCACGCGCCCGGCCCCGCCACCAATCCGCCGCGCGATCGGCGGCGCAGGGCGTCAGCCAATCTTGCCCAGCATCGCGCGAGCCCGCTGCTGCTGGCTGGCGTCGCCGCCCTTGAGCACCTCTTGGAGCAGCTCGCGGGCACCCTCCTTGTCGCCGATTTCCTCGTACGCCGACGCGAGGTCGAGCTTCGTGGCCATCTCTTGCCAGCGACCGGCGCCCCCCGCCGCAGCCTCTGCACTGTCGGCACCCACGGTCGCGGGTTCCAGGTCCAGGCTGATCGGTGAGACGTCCATCGCCTCGTCAGCCGGCGGCAGACGGGTCTGCGTCAGGCTCTCGAGGGCAGGCAGATCCAGATCGAGCGGGCTGGCCTCCGGTGCCGAAGCGGTCTTGTTGCCCAGATCGAGCGAGGGCAGGTCGAACCGCTCGTCCAGCCCCGCAGCCGGGTCGTCCTGACGGCCTGGCGCGGCACCACGCCCCGCGGCCGCGCCGCCATCC
>JBIKMO010000420.1:0-3150 GCA_044359175.1 Burkholderiaceae bacterium
CTGCACGCCCGGGGCATCGGCTGCACGGTGTTCGAGGCGGTCGACCAGGTCCGTCCGCTCGGCGTAGGCATCAACCTGCTGCCGCACTCGGTGCGGGTGCTCGCCGCGCTCGGGCTGCAGCCGGCGCTCGCGCAGACCGCGGTCCAAACCGCGGAACTCGCGTACTACAACAAGCACGGCCAGAAGATCTGGTCGGAGCCGCGCGGGCTGGCCGCGGGCTACGCGTTCCCGCAGTTCTCGATCCACCGCGGCCGCCTGCAGATGATCCTCTTCGAGGCCGCGAGCGCGCGGCTGCCGCCCGGCGCGATCCGCACCGCGCACGGGTTGCAGCGCTTCGAGGACCGCGGCGATCACGTGCTGCTGCACTTCGCCGACCGCTCGGGCGCGCCACGGCCGCCGGTGCGCGCGCAGGCGCTGATCGGCGCCGACGGCATCCACTCGGTGGTGCGCCGGACCTTCTTTCCCGACGAGGGCCCGGCGCGGTTCTCGGGCCGGATGCTGTGGCGCGCGACCACGCGCGCGCGGCCGTTCCTCACCGCGCGCTCGATGATCCAGGCCGGCCACCAGGACCAGAAGTTCGTCTGCTACCCGATCGAGCGCGAGCCGGACGCGCAGGGCCTGCAGACGATCAACTGGATCGCCGAGCTGACCGTACCCGCGGGCACGACGCCCGCGCGCGAGCAGTGGAACGCGCAGGTCGACAAGACGGTGTTCCGCGAGCCCTTCGCCGGCTGGCGGTTCGACTGGCTGGACGTGCCCGGCCTGATCGACGGCGCGCAGGCGATCTACGAGTTCCCGATGGTCGACCGCGACCCCCTGGCACGCTGGACCCACGGCCGGGTGACGCTGCTGGGCGACGCCGCGCACCCGATGTACCCGATCGGCAGCAACGGCGCGTCGCAGGCGATCCTCGACGCCGAGGCGATGGCCGACGCGATGGCCGGGTCGGGCGCGCAGGCGCCCGCCGGGGCCGCGGCCGGCGCGGCGGGCCAGCCGGGGGCGGTCGCCGATCCGCGGCCGGCGTTCGCCGCGTACGAGGCCGCCCGCCGCGAGGCGACCGGCGCGATCGTGCTGTCGAACCGGCGCAACGGTCCCGATCAGGTGATGCAGATCGCCGAGGAGCGTGCACCGCACGGCTTCCGGCACGTCAACGACGTGATCCCCCAGGCCGAGCTCGAGGCGATCTCGGCGCGTTACAAGCAGCTCGCCGGCTTCTCGCACGCGCAGGTGAACCGGTGAGCGGCGCGATCGACGCGGTGATCTGGGATTTCGGCGGCGTGATCTCGTCCAGCCCCTTCGAGGCGTTCGCCCGCTTCGAGGCCGAACGCGGGCTGCCGCGGGACTTCCTACGCACCGTCAACGCGACCCGGCCGCAGTCCAACGCGTGGGCTCGGCTCGAGCGCGCCGAGCTGGACGTGGCCGGATTCGACGCGGCCTTCGCCGAGGAGAGCCGCGCGCTCGGCCACGAGGTGCGCGGCGCCCAGGTGCTGCCGCTGCTCGCCGGTGAGATCCGCCCTGCGATGGTCGAGGCGCTGCGCCGAATCCGCGCACGCCTGCGCACCGGCTGCATCACGAACAACTTCGTCGCGATGGACCGCGCCAGCCCGATGGGCGGCCTGTACAAGGCCGAGATCATGGGGCTGTTCGACCACGTGATCGAGAGCGCGAAGGTGGGGCTGCGCAAGCCCGACCCGCGGATCTACGCGATGATGACCGAGGCGCTCGGCGTGGACCCGGCGCGCTGCGTGTACCTCGACGACCTCGGCATCAACCTCAAGCCGGCCCGCGACCTGGGCATGCGGACGATCAAGGTGGTCGACCCGGACGCGGCACTCGCCGAGCTCGAGTCGCACGTGGGGTTCGCGCTGGGCTGACGCGGCGCGGTGGCTCTCAGCGGCGCCGCCAGGCCTGCAGCCGCCCGAACACCCACCGCGCGACCAGCAGGTGCAGCACCTTCGCCGCCAGCGCGGTGACGAACACCACGGTGGCCATTGCCGCGGCGGCCGCGGTGGCGCCGGCCTCGTCCATGTGCACGATCGAGATCGCTGCGAGCTTGGTGTGCGCGCCGTACAGGAAGATCACGGCCGACACCGTGGTCAGCGCGTTGACGAACAGGTACACGAAGATGTCCAGCACCGCGGGCAGGCAGATCGGCAGCGTGACCCGGCGCAGCATCGTCCACCAGGGTACCTTCAGCGACTGCGACACCGACTCGAATTCCGGGTCGATCTGCTTGAGGGCGGTCACCGCGGTGACGTGCGCCACCGTGTAGAAGTGCGCGACGCTGTTGACCGCGAGCAGCAGCAGCGTCGCGTAGAAGACGCCGAGCGGGTTCCACGGCGCGTTGAAGAAGAACACGTACGCGAGCCCGAGCACCAGCCCGGGCACCGCCATCGGCAGCATCGCGAGCAGCTGGATCAGGCCGCGCGCGGGCGCGAAGCCGCGACCCTTCTCGACGAAGTACGCGCCGGCGAACACGACCGCGGTGCCGATCGCCGCGGCGAGCGCGGCCATCGCCACCGAGTTGAACCACGGCGCCCAGCCGGCCGCGTCGAACTCCTCGAAGCGGTAGTGCTTCAGCGACAGCGACAGGTTGTAGGGCCAGTACGTGACGAACGAGGCCCACACCGCGACCGCGATCACGCCCACCAGCAGCAGCCCGAACGCCGCGCAGAACGCGAGCGCCGCCGCGTCGAGCGTCGGCTGGCGCGCCGGCACGAGCGGCACCGCGCGCGCCGACAGCAGCGCGACCTGGCGCCGGTGCGTGAGCCGATCGACCGCGAACGCGAGCACCGCCGGAACCAGCAGGATGAAGCCCACGACCGCACCCATCGGGAAGTTCTGCTGGCCGACCACCTGCTTGTACGCGTCGGTGGCGAGCACCGCGAACTGGCCGCCGATCACCTTCGGAATGCCGAAGTCGGTGACCACCAGCGTGAACACGACGAACGCCGCGCTGGTCAGCCCGTACTTCGCGCCCGGCAGGGTGACCGACACGAAGGTTCGCCATCGCGACGTGCCCAGGGCCTGCGCGGCGTCGTACAGCCGCTGGTCCGCCAGGCCGAGCGCGGTGGCCAGGATCAGGAACGCGTGCGGGAAGCAGTAGAACACCTGCGCGAGCACGATGCCGATCGGGCCGTAGACCGTGTG
>JBIKMO010000461.1:0-3149 GCA_044359175.1 Burkholderiaceae bacterium
TAACCCGTTGCCGCCAGGCTAGGGTCCCCCGGTACACGCTCAACGCCGGAGCCGTGCTGGTGGATGTGACGGCGCGTTGGATCCAACCACCGGTCACGCCCAACGCGCTCGAACCCGCAGCGGCGCGTCCCTGGCCTAGCGGCACACGGGTTAAACGATTCTGCGCACTCCGGAACCAAGAGCGATCCAACCACCGGTCACGCCCAACGGCGCTCGAGCGCACGGCGGCGCGGAACTGGCGAAATCGTTTTACCCGTTGCCGATAGGCTAGGCACCCTGGGTACCAACCCAACATCGGAGCCATAGCCGCGGCCAGCAGCAGTCATTAAATGCTTTCTTGCGTCCTACTCACGTTACACGTACATTTGTACGTGAACAAGCAAAATTGATGACTAAAGTTCCATATTGCCTTATTGAGAGTTGGCTCGTTCGAAACGATGGCCGAACTATTTCAACAACTCTTCCACCGCCGGTATCAATGCTTCACCACGCACATGGAGCTTGGCAACTTTTCCATCTTTTCCGATCAAAAACACAAATGGAATCGCTTGCAAGCCTAACTCTTTAGCCAACGGCATTTCAAAGCCGGTCTTGCTTGCATCGGCGTTGCGGAACGTAGACCAAGGGAGTGTTTTTTGCTTGAAAAACGCCTGTAAATCGGCCGGATTGTCGTCCAAGTTGATGCCGATCACTTCGAAGCCTTTATCTTTCAAGGCAGCATAGGTCTTTTCGACATTCGGCAATTCGATCAAGCAGGGCTGGCACCAAGTGGCCCAAAAATCAACCAAAACCACTTTGCCGGCATATGCATTCCAATCCAGCGGCTTGCCTTCGGTATCCACCAAACCGGCGAAGGACAACTCTTTGCCAACCAGTGATTGACGCAGTTTGAAGCCTTCAAGGACCTCATTCATTTTGGTCTTTACCGATTCATTCGTAATCTTATCCATGTTTGCAGTGACAACGTCGTAGATCACCGAGGCCGCTTCGGGTTGGCCGCTGAATTCGATTTCTATAATTTGTCCTGCCAAAAACAGCACAGTTCGCTCGGGTGGCAATTCGGCCACCATCTGTTCCGCACCCTGTTTCAATTGATCTTTAGCGCTCGCTTCTCCTTTGGCCATTCCCTTCAGTGCATCTTCCACGGCCACCACCGCTGGGTGTCCTTGCGACAGCATTTGCCATGCAGCTGTTGCGAGACTCGGATCTTTATTGTTTTCGAATAGCTTGCCCAACTTTTGTCGAGCGGCGTAGGCTTGTTCCTTGTAGCCCATTTGTTCTAGCAGAACGGTCGCTTGTCGAACCTGTACGATCTCTGGGGCTCCTCGATAATTTTCGTCCGCTAGTACTTCATCAATTCGCGACAGCAGTTCTTGGGGATCTTTCGATTTGCCATTCATCAATGCTTCCGCTGCGTAGCCTAACTGCATCAAGCGGGCTTCATGAATCAATTCCGGATCATCGCTGCCACTGACTTCTTCGACAAAAGCTCGCAGCGCATCGTTGGCTTTGACATCACCCAGACTGCTCAATTGGGAGAGTGCTTGCAGTTTTCCTTTGCGAGCAACCTTCAGGTCGGCTTCGCTCAAATCTTTTTTGCCCAGCAGCTTGGAGATGGCGGTCATTTTCATTTCGACGATGCGGGCCGCTTGCGCTCGAAATTGAGCTTCCGGCACCATGCCTTGGGACCCCCAGACCGAGAGATCGCGAAGGGCTTGATCGGCCTTAACCAAAAACGAAATCAACTCTGTGGTTTCTTCTGAAGTGGGGAAGCTGAGCGTGGCGAAGGAAGGGGCTTCGTTGACGACGCCACCGGTTTTCCCTTGGGCAGGCATGCTGCCAGCGGCTGCTGGAGCGGGGGTTGTCGGTGAGCCAGCGACAGGTGGTGGGTTGGCGGGTGCCGTGGGACTTGACGCGCCGATGGTTCCAGCGGTTGGTGGTGGTGCAGCGGCCTTATTGGCTAGATTGGGATCCGTCGGGGAATCGGCAGGAGCTGGTGTGGTGGCAGGTGGAGAGACCGATTCGTTGGCCGATGCGGAATCTGCCGAGGTCGCATCGGATTTTTTCTCTTCGGCCACAGCGTAGTTGCTGTTTCGAGAATTGGTTTCTGCGTCTTGGCTGGAATTGTTGCAACCGCCTCCCAAGAGTCCCACTACGGAGAGCAGCATGCAGCGGACCCAGGGGCCGCCCGAAGTGGATGAAAAAAAGGTCGCTGGCTCGGCAGGGTAGGGGGCGTTAGCCACAATTAGTTCTCGCTTGGAAGATAAAAATATAGAAACTTGAATGACGTGTATGCGGGCTTGCGCGTCACTCGCATGATGGATAAAACGGAGCTTGTGATGGATAAATCGGGGTAGGGGGTTACGATCGCTTGCTACCAGTTTACCTGTTTCGTCTGTTCAAACCAATATCAGCCGCCAGCGTTAGCCGCGGTTTTCTCGGCCTCGCCGCCGTGGGATCCAGCACGTTGGGTGTGACCGGTGGTTTCAAGCTCGCTTGGGTCTGGAGTACGCAGAATCGTTTAACCCGTGTGCCGCGAGGCCAGGCCCGTGCCGCTGTGGGTTCGAGCGCGTTGGGCGTAACCGGTGGTTTCAATCGCACTTGGGTCCGGAGTGCGCAGAATCGTTTAACCCGTGTGCCGCTAGGCCAGGGGCGCGCCGCTGTGCGCTCGAGCGCGTTGGGCGTGACCGGTGGTACCAAGCGCGCTTGGGTCCGGAGTGCGCAGAATCGTTTAACCCGTGTGCCGCGAGGCCAGGCCCGCGCCGTTGTGCGCTCGAGCGCGTTGGGCGTGACCGGTGGTTCCAAGCGCGCTTGGGTCCGGAGTGCGCAGAATCGTTTAACCCGTGTGCCGCGAGGCCAGGGACGCGCCGTTGTGCGCTCGAGCGCGTTGGGCGTGACCGGTGGTACGATCCAACGCGCCATCACATCCAACAGCACGGCTCCGGCGTTGAGCGTGTACCGGGGGACCCTAGCCTGTCGGCAACGGGTTAAACGATTTCGCCAGGCCCGCGCCGTTGTGGGTTCGAGCGCGTTGGGCGTGACCGGTGGTTCGGTCCAACGCGCTGTCGCACCGAACAGTACGGCTCCGGCGTTGAGCGTGTACCGGGGGACCCTAGCCTGTCGGCAACGGGTTAAACGATTTCGTCAGG
>JBIKMO010000421.1:0-3125 GCA_044359175.1 Burkholderiaceae bacterium
TGCGGGACGCGTGCGTGTTCGGTGACGACGCCGCGACCCGGGGAGCGGGCAGCGCGCGAGCGAGCGTCGGTTCGGGCAGGATGACCGCGGACCGGGGGGCCGGGGAGCCGTCCGGGTGCGCCGCAGGCTGGGCGGCGCGGACGACCCGTGCGTGCGGCGCGCGCCCGCCCGGTGCAAGGCCGTCGGGTGATGACGACTGCGCTCCGGGCGCCCGAGTCGGTACCCGGGGCTCGGCGACCTGTGCAGCCGACGCATGCAGCATCGTCCGGCGGGCGGTCTCGTCGGTCGCGAGTGCGATCAGGGTCCGGCGTCGTGCCGCGCCGTCCGGCTGAGTCTGCAGCCGCTCGTCGAGCGCTTGACCGAGCCGGTTGCGGAGCGCGGGCTCGAAGGCCGCGTCGCGAAGCCAGTGCGTCACCAGTGCGGACTGCAACAGGTCGTTCGCCGCTCTCGGTGGCTGTCCGTCCGACGTCGACAGCAGCCGCCTCAGCCCGGGTCCGTCCAGCCGATCGACCGCGCGTCCGATCGGCTCGGCGAGCGCCTGCGCGCCACCGGCAGCGAGATGGCGCACGGCGACCGTCCGCAGCAGCGTGTTTCGCAGTCGTTCGGATGCCGCGAGCTGCTCGAGCCTCGCCGGCTGCGGACCGCCCCGTGACGTCGCCCAGTCGTCGGCGGCACGGCTGAATGCGTGCGCGACCTCGGGCGGCGGGTGTGCGCCGGCGAACGCGCGCTGCAGCAGCTGTTCGCGTGCCACCGCGGTGGCGAGCCGCTGCATCGCGACGGGGTCGTCCAGCAGCCGCCGCAGCGCCGTCGGATCGTTCCAGGTGAGCGACACCGCAGCTCGGTGCAGCGCGTTCGCCAGGCCCCGATCCGCGAACAGCGCCCGCGCCGCGACGGCGCTCGCCTGCTTCGTCGCCTGCCAGGCCGGCTGTGGCGCCTCGGCCGCGGGCCCCCGAGCGTCTGCCACGTGCCGCGCGTTCGCCGACGGTTCCCGTGCGAGCGTGCCGGAAAGCGCCTCCAGGTCGAACTTCGATCGTGCGCCCGGTGGCGGATCCGCGCCGAACATCGCAGCCCAGAACAGCAGGCGCGCGCCATCCCCGGCCCGCGCCGTGCGCGGTCCGTCCGCGATCGAGCGGCCCGCCGGCCCGCTGGCCGGGGTCGCCGGCAGCCGCTCGGCGATGCCGGTGGGTCGGGGTGACCGCAGCCCGCTCTCGCCCCGGGGGGCGGCCGCCACCGGAGGAGCCGATCGCTCGCCGACGCCGCCGTGTGCTGCGGGATCGGGGCCGCCGACCGCCTCGGCGGTCGCGATGCGGGCCGGCGGCGCCGATCGGTCATCGGTTCCGCGCGCCTCGAACGCATCGAGCAGCACGCGACCGTCGACCGCCCGCATCCGCCCGCCGCTCGGTACGAACACGTCGGCCGGCCCCAGCGCGTTGCCGCGCTTCCACGCATTGAACGACGGATGGACCCGACCGGTGTGGTCGACCAGCCGTTCGCGACCGGAGTCCCCAAGTACGCGGAACAGCGGGACCTGGACCGCCCGATCGTCGGGCGCGCGCAGATAGACCGGCAGCATCCGGACGCGGGGTGACTCTCCGCCGATACGGCGCAGCGCGTCGGCCACCGGTGCGATCGCTGCAGCCGGTCGCCCGGCGTACAGCGGCTGCGGCCCGGCGTCCTGCTGCGGCGGCCGGTTCGGCGCGAGGTTCATCGCGACGCCGACGTAGCTCTCCAGGTCGGGCCCCTGCAGCCGGATCAACGCATTGCCGCTGGCCAGGTGCCGCTGCGCGTCGGGCGCGACCGCGCGCTCCAGCCATCGGCGCAGCGCGGCCGGTTCGGCACGGCTCAGCCCGGCCGCGCCGCCGGGCAGCCGCAGCCGGGCGGAGTCGAAGCCGGTCTCGACCCGCGACCCGCCGCGGACGCCGACGCCGACGCCGATCGTGCCGTCGCGCAGGCCGCGCTCGGCCCGCGCGATCGCCTCGGCGGCGGTCGCGACCGGCGTTCCGTCCGCGCCGAGCAGCGGATGGATGCGGCCCGGGTACGCGAGGCGTCGGGTGCCGCTGCGGTCCGTCGCGAACACGCCGCGAGCCTCGAAGCGGGGCACCCACCGACCGTCGCCGGCGTGCGTTTCCAGCGCATGCACGTGGGTCCACCGTCGCTCGCCGTCGGGCAGACTCACCTCGACCCGGGCGGCTCGCAGCGGGCCGGACGGGCCCTCGGGTGCGAGGTCGCGCGGCCGCATCGCGCCCACCGGCGGCGGCGTGACCAGCGCGGCGGCCGCCTCGATCATCGCCGGGGTGTCCTCGCGCAGCCCGAGGGCGCGCCGTACCGATCGCGCGTCGGACAGCCGCTGCGTCAGCGCCGCCTGCCGCGGCAGGTCGGGCGTGTCCCGCCATGCCCGCAGCGCCCGGTCCAGCGCGCCATCGACCGAGCGGGGCCGCACCTGACGCAGCGTCGCATCCGCCGCCCGGATCGCCGCCTGCAGCGCGGGCCGCGCCGCGGCGTCGGCCAGGTCGTCGTGCAGCAGCGCCCGGGCGCTCGCACGGTGGGTGGCCAACGCCTCCAGCGCGGCGGGTTCGGCGTCGCGCTCCCAGGCTTGCAGCGCGTCCAGCAGCGACCGCACGGCCGCTTCGCTGCGATGCGACAGCAGCGGCAGCGTTTGCGTGCGTGCGGTGTCCTCGAGCTGCGTGAGGTGCGTGACGGCGCCTGCCGTCCAGTGGCGTTCGTGCCGCTCGCGCGATGCCGCGACCCGGTCGAGCGTGCGACTCAGATCCGGATGGCCGATTCGGCCGTCCTGCGCGTCCTGGATCGAACTGCGAAGCAGCGCCACCGCGTCCCAGCCGGAGTCGTCCCCGAGCGAGCGTGCCTGCAGGGGCACACGCTGCGCGGCCGCGCGCAGCGCTCGCGCGCTCGCGGGATCGAGCCGGCCGCTCGCGATCAGCGCCTCGGCCTCGCGGCGCATCGATGCGAGCGTCGACCAGCCGAGGCGTCCGCCGCGGAACTCCTCGATCGCCCGGCCGATGCCCGCGGCCAGACCGGCCGCCGCGGCGGCCGCCGGCGGCGCGACCTCGCCGGCGACCACCGCGAGCGGCGGGCCGGTGATCGGGCGATGACCGGGAGAAGGTGAC
>JBIKMO010000422.1:0-3124 GCA_044359175.1 Burkholderiaceae bacterium
CCCGCGGCCAGCAGCCGTTTCCGGACGCGCCCTCGGCCAGCGAGACGATTCCCGGCTTCGAGATGACCACCTGGCAGGGGCTGTTCGTCCCCGCGGGTACGCCGCGAGAGATCGTCGATCGGCTGAACCGCGAGGTCAACGCGGTGATCACCGAACCGGAGATCGCCAAGCGGATCGCCGACTCGGGGCTCAGCGCGCCGCCGATGTCGGTGCGCGACTTCAACGAGATGGTCCGCCAGGACTACGAGCGCTACGGGCGGCTGATCCGGGCGGCGGGCATCAAAGCCGACTGAGCCTCCCAGGCGCTCGGCCGTCAGCGGTCGTCGACCTCGAACACCGGCGTGCGGGCAGCCACGAAGGCGAGCGCGTAGGCGAGTTCGCCCGGCGACTGCGCGTGCAGCGTGAACAGCGGCGCGCCGCGCTCGACGCGATCGCCCAGGCGAACGTGCACCTCGACCCCCGCGGCCGCGTCCGCCGGTGCGCCCGCGAGCTTCGCGGCGCGGGCGAGACGCCGATTGTCGACGCTTCGGACCGTGCCGGAGCGGGCGGAGGTCACCCCATGCCGATGAGCCGCCTTAGGCGGCACCCGCAGCCCCCCCTGAGCCTCGCAGATCGCCTGGAACTTGGTCCAGGCGCGGCCGCCGTCCAGCGTCGCGCGGGCGAGCGCGGCGCCGAAGCCGGGCGCAGCCGCGCCGCCGAGTTCCAACACGTCGCCCGCGAGACGAAGCGCCCGCTCGCGCAGGTCCAACGGCGCATCCGGCTCGCATCGGAGCACCTTCAGCACGTCACGCGCCTCGAGCGCCGGTCCGATCCCGCGCCCGACCGGCTGCGACCCGTCGGTCAGCGCGAGCACGACCCGCAGGCCGGTCGCGTCCCCCACCGCGACCAGCCGCGCGCCGAGCGCCTGTGCGGCCGCATCCGACCTCACCTTCGCGGTCGGGCCGACCGGTACGTCGATCAGCACGTGGGTCGAGCCGGCCGCCAGCTTCTTGGACAGCAACGAGGCGACCAGCAACCCGGTGCTGTCCAGGTCCAGCGGCCGCTCGACGCGGATCAGCACGTCGTCGGCCGGACTCAGCCGCACCGCACCGCCCCAGACCACGCACGCGCCCTCGCGCTCGACCACGCGGCGCATCGCCGCCAGGTCCAGATCCACCGGTGCGAGCACCTCCATCGTGTCCGCGGTACCCGCCGGCGAGGTGATCGCCCGCGACGAGGTCTTGGGCATTCGCAGCCCGCAGGCGGCGACGATCGGCACGACGATCGGCGTGGTCCGGTTGCCGGGCAACCCGCCCACGCAGTGCTTGTCGACCACCGGGCCGGCGCCCCACGACAGGCGCTCGCCGGCCGCGACCATCGCGCGCGTGAGCGCGACGGTCTCGCCGAGGTCGAGCCGCTCGCCTGCGCAGGCGGTCACGAACGAGGCGAGTTGCAGGTCCGAGAACCGGCCGTCCACCACGTCGCGGACGATCGCGGCGAGCGCACCTTCGGCGAGCCGCCCACCGTGAACCTTGGCCCGCACGTGGCTCATCGAATCGAGAGGCGGCGCGTGCGCGATCGCGACCTCGGCGCCCTCGGTCGCGCCCAGCGCGCGCCACGCGGCATCTGACAGCCCGACCTCGCCGGGATCGACCAGCCCGTCGGTGACTACGTTTAGCGTCGCCTCGATCACGCGGCCGTCTTGCTCCAGACGCAAGCGGGACTGCGCCTCGAAACCCTCGGCGCGGCACACCGCGCACTCTCGGTGCATGTACGCGACATGCTCGCGGTAGGTGTCGATCGCCATGCGGCGACAGCGCAGCACTGAGCCGGGTCGGACGGTCGGATCGTTCATCGTCGGGGCGCCGATGGCGCGATCCTACGCGGTTGCCGGGCCGCCCGCGGAACCGTGGGTCGGCCGCGGCTGTGCGCTCCGTGGCTCAATCGAGCCGCAGCCGCAGCTCACACGCGCGCCGACCTCACCGCGGACGCACCCGCCACGGCCGCCGATCGCAGGCTAGGCCCGGTCCGAGGTCGTCGCCCGCAGGGCGACGACCGGCGCATCAACCGACCTGGGCCAGAGTGGGAAAAACCAAATCCGGCTTCACGCGGTGCCCGCCTCGCGCAGAGCGCGGCGCAACTGTTCCACGTCCGACCCAGTCAACTGGAGCTCGTTACGTGCGGAAAGGCCCTGCTCGTTGAGTCGGAACTCGATCAAGGCAGCCGCTCGCTGAGCGAACACCCTCGCCGGATCGGCGAGCGGGGGATTCGGATTCGTGACGCCCGGCTGGGCAACCGCCTTCATCGCCGGGCCGTAGGTTCCGTCTTTGAGGCGCTGAAACGTCACCTTCCCGGAGAGCGGTTCGACGGCGTACGACGGGTCGACTGGACTCTTCATGAGTGAAGGCCTGCCCGGAGCGCTGCCATCGTTCGGAGGCCTCTCCGACGTTCCGGCGGCAGGACTCCCCAGGGCTGGCGTCACAGCGGCCGACCCCTTAGCGATGCTGCCCATAGTGCCCTCAGATAAGCTTGGTTTGGGTTGCGCGGACGGCACAGGCAGAACTCCCACCGACCCGCATCGAAACGATACAACCGAACTGTCGCTTAGGCCACGGAATCTCTGTCACGCCGCCGTGCGGTTTGCTCAGCCCTACTGCGACTGCTCATAGCGTAGGCGCATTCGCTCCCGCTTCACTTCAGGGTTACCGTCGGTGTCCTTCATCTCACGCTCCAACTCCTCCCTGCTCATCCGCTGTTGGCGGCGAAACCACCAGCGCTGGAACATCAGGTCTGGAACGCTCACCAACAGCGCCACGGCCGACAGCACCACGAGCAGGAGTCCGACTGCGCTCGCGGCCGACGCGAGCGCGGCCGCGGCGGGCGCGTCCCAGGTCGATGCGATGGGGCCGAGCCGGACGCGGAGCGTCACCACGCCTGCCGCGAAGATGGCAGCGACTCCGACAAGCCCCTTGACCACGTCGAACAGACCCTTCAACGAAACGATTCGCTTGAGTCCTTCGACGGGATTGAGCCGCTCGAATTTTGGCGCGAGGGGTTCGAACGACCCAACCGGCCCGATGAGCACGAACCCGACCACCAGCGCCACCACGGCGGGTACGCAGACGATCGCGCCGACCACCGGTGC
>JBIKMO010000139.1:0-11106 GCA_044359175.1 Burkholderiaceae bacterium
GCCGTGGAATGCGCGTTCGTAGACGACGATCTCGGGTCGGTCGATGCCCCGGTGGTGACCGTACAAGCGGGCGATCTTGATCGCCGCCTCGTTCGCCTCCAGGCCCGAATTGCAGAAGAAGACGTTGGTCATGCCCGACAGGTCGACCAGCCGTTGGGCAAGCTGCTCACGCAGCGGAATCTGGAACAGGTTCGAGCAGTGAATGATCTTGGAGGCCTGGTCACAGATTGCCGCGACCAGCCTGGGATGGGCGTGTCCCAGCGTGTTCACCGCGATGCCAGACAGGCAGTCGAGGTAGCGCCGGCCCTCGGTGTCGTACAGCCAAGCGCCCTGTCCGCGCTCGAACGCCACCGGCTGGGGGGCGTAGGTCGGCATTACGGGGGTGTTGGCGCTCATCCGCACTCCTTCGACAGCCGGTCAGGCCGGTGCAACGTACTGAATTCTAGGGGAATCCCGTGGCGCGGGCGAGTCGCGCCAAGCGGCGGCCCACCACCAGCGATATACTCTGCGGCTTCGCATCGTACCGGCGAGCCGTTCGGCCGATGGCCTCCGAGCCCGCAACAACGACCGTTGCAGCCGCCGGCGTCCCGAGGTCGCCCGACCGGCCCTTCCTGATCGTTGGCGTGACCTCGCAGGGTCGGGCGTTCCGGCCGAGCGACTGGGCCGATCGGCTGGCGGGCGTGATGGCACCGTTCCAACCTCCGGGCACCGGGCCGCGAACGCCGCTGCACTATTCGCCGTACGCGGTTCCGGCGGTCCACGACGGTCGCACCTGCGTGAGGGTGGATCCAGCGATCGCCGCGGTCGAACCGATGGCCCTCGGGTTTCTCCTCAACTTTGCACGGGACAACGACCTGATGCTGGTCCTGAGCTCGGGTGACGTCTGAAATATACGTCCTAAAGGCTTAAGAAAAAAGCACTATTTCTTCGGATCGGCATGGTCTTGCCTGGGCTGTGCTGATACCATGCAGCCCGCGTACCCGAAGACGCCGTCCCCTGCAGCATGTCCGACGCTCCACGATTCTCCGACCCGCCGGCTGGGCAGCCGGCGGCTGCGTCCCGCCCGGAGTTCCGGGTGGCGGCGTTCGGGCTGGGTCACAAGTTCGTGCGCATCGTAGACATCGTATTCCGGCACGCCCGCCATAACCCGTATCGGTTCGTGATGACGGGCGCCGCCCGCGAGCCGGAGGACTACGATCTCGCGCTCGTCGACATGACCACGCAGGGTGGGCCAGAGGTTGCGCAAGCCCTGAGGCGGCAGGGCGTCCCGCGGCCGGTGGTCACGGTCGGACGCCGCGGCGATCCCGCGCGCCCGACCGACGACCTGCTGATGCAGCGCTTCGCGCCGAATCTGCTGTCGGTGCTCAACGGCGCGGTCGAACGTCATCTGCTGCTGCCGATGCAGCGCGGTGCGGCGGCGGTCGTACGGGGCGCCTCGTCGCTGCTGACGCCGCCCGACCCGGAGCAGCTGCTCGGGCGGCGGCCGCGGGTGCTGATGGTCGACGAGAGCCCGGCGGTCCGCCGGCAGCTGTCGCTCGCGCTTCATCAGATGGGGCTGGACAGCGAGGGCGTCGGCAGCGGCTGCGAGGCGCGCGACGTGATCGCCGTGCGGCGCTACGAACTGATGTTCGTCGAGGCGGTGCTGCCCGACGTGGCCGGGCTGAAGCTGGCACGGGACGTCAAGCGCGATCCCGCGTTGCGTGGCATGCCTGTGATCGTCCTCACGCGCCGGTCTTCGCCGCTGGACCTGCTGCGCGGCGCGATGTCCGGCTGCGACAGCTACCTGGTCAAGCCCGTGACGCTGCAAACGCTGCGAGAGACGGTCAACCGATGCCTGCGCAAATCGCTTCAGGCGTCCACCCGGCTGGGCTCGGCTCCGGCAGGTTGAGCCGGCCGCGGCGGCTTGCCGGGTGACGCCGATGGCGCCGCGCACTCACTTCACGCGGCTGCGGTACTCGCCGGTGCGGGTATCGATCTCGATCCTGTCGCCGATTTCGACGAACGCGGGTACCTGAAGCTCGAAACCGGTGGGCTTGACGCGCGCCGGCTTCAGCACCTTGCCGGAGGTATCGCCCTTGACCGCGGGCTCGGTGTACTCGACCTCGCGCACGACGCTGGTGGGCATCTCGACCGAGATCGCCCGACCCTCGTAGAACACCACGTCGCACGGCATGCCGTCGTCGACGTAGTTCAGCGCGTCGCCCATGCTCTCCTTCTCGACTTCGTACTGGTTGTACTCCGCATCCATGAAGACGTACATCGGGTCGGCGAAGTACGAATACGTGCACTCCTTGCGGTCCAGCACCAGCACGTCGAACTTCTCGTCGGCCCGATACACGGTCTCGGAGTTCGAGCCGTTGAGCAGGTTCTTGAGCTTCATCTTCACGACCGCGGCGTTGCGGCCGGACTTGTTGTACTCGGCCTTCTGCACGACCATCGGCTCGGTGCCGACCATCACGACGTTGCCGACGCGCAGTTCCTGGGCGATCTTCATGGTGAACGGTGTCCTGGCAGAGAACCCGACATTATAGCCTGCGGGTGATGAACGCCCACAGCCTGGCGCTCAGCGACGGCCGACCCGCCGCAACCTCCGATGCTCGCGCCGCGGCGGATGCGAGTGCGGGCAACGCGGCCAGCAGCGCGGGCAGGGTCGCGGCGACCTGCGCGGCCGCAGCCCGGTCCGGGGCCCGGTTCCACGCGGCCTGGGCCCGTTCGAGCGCGGCGGCCGCGGCGGGCTCGGGCGCTGCGTCCACGCACCAGCGCGCTGTCCAGGCCGCGACCTTCGCCGTGCGCGCGGCTTCATCGGCCTGGCGGTAGGCCTGCCAGACCGCAGGTCGCGCCGACCACAGCGAGCGCACCAGCGAGTCCTCGCCGCGCACCCAATTGATCTCGCACGACCAGAGCAGCCGGTCGTAGTCGCGCTGCGCGACGAAGGGCACCCGCCGCACCACTGGGTGCGTCTCGAGTCCGGCCTGCACGCCGTCGGGCAGCAGCAGCCGCCAAGGCGGTCCCGGATCCGCGGCAAGCGCATCGGCCACCGCAGCCACTGGCGAGTCCGGGTAGCAGAACATCGACGCGAACCGCTGGGGCAGGCCAGCCGGCACGCCCAGCGACGCGAGGAACGCGAGGCGCTCCCGCGGGTCTGCCATGAACGCATCGCGTCGGGCGGTCAGGTCGTCCTCTCGCAGCAGGCCGCCCGAGGACGGCGACGGGCCGGGAAACCAGAAGTGCTCGACCAGCCCGTCGGGCTTGGGCGACGGCAGCGCATGCGCGGAGTCCACCCAGGGCTCGGCCGACAGGTGATCGATGTCGATCCAGACCGGACGCCTGCGTCGCATCGCCGCCCGATATCCGGCTGGCGGCTCGACGCCGAAGCCCGCCAGCACCACGTCGGCCACCGCCGTGGGCGCAGGCCGTGCGAGCCGGGGGTCGTCGTCACGCCAGTGCTCGACCGCGACCTCATCGGTACGCTCGCCCGGGGCGGTGCCGGGCACCAGTCGCGCGAGCGCTGCAGGGTCGTCGATCCACAGCCGCACCTGCGCGCCCTGCTCGACCGCCAGTTGCCGCGCGAGCCGCCACGACACTGCCGCATCGCCGAGGTTGTCGACGACGCGGCAGAACACGTCGATCCGGGGGGCGGTTTCGGAGGGCGAGGCGGGCATCGGGCGGGATCGGAGCGTCGGTCGGGCGGATCCGCCGTGTCGGCCCGCGGGTGGGTTCGCCGACCGCAGGGCCGACCGCGCTCAGCCGCGCGGCAGCAGCAGCTCGCGCAGCCGGCGCAGGCTCGAGGCGTCGCCTCGCCGCTGGAACGGGATCGGCAGCGGCGAGGCCCCCCAGTTCGCGGTGCCCTTGAGCTCCCAGACCGTCTCGGGCATCGGACCGGCGAGAAGCCGCACGAGCACCGAGCGCAGGTCCGCGGTCGCCACGTCGAGGGCCACCGGCAGGTCGCGCTCGCCGTTCGCCGGCAGCGTGAACCGCTGCTCGGCGACCTTGCCGAGGGCCAGCGGCTGACCCAGCACCGCGAGGTCGAAGTAGACGTTGGACAGCGGCAGGTCGACCGGATTCGGGTTGCGGGTCGAGATCCGGACCGTGAACCGCACGCGCTCGCTGCCGATCGAGTCGATCGCGAGCTCGGAGAACGCGATCGAGGGCGGCTTCAGGTCGGCCGGTGGCAGCAGCGAGCCGCAGGCCACGCCCGCCAGTCCGACCAGCGTCCCGGCGAGGGCGGCGATGCCGAGCCTGCGCCGCGTGCGCGGCGTCGCGACCGGGGGGTGGGTCACAGCCGGGCCAGCCGCTCCAGCGCGAGCCCGAGCGTCTCGTCGCGCTTGGCGAAGCAGAACCGCACGATGCCGTGCTCGATCGGCTCGTCGTAGAACGCCGACAGCGGGATCGCCGCCACGCCGAGCTCGACGGTGAGCCACTTCGCGAACTCGGCCTCGGGCAGATCCGAGATCGCGCTGTAGTCGACCAGCTGGAAGTAGGTGCCCTCGCACGGGAACAGGCGAAATCGCGTGCGCGCGAGCCCATCGCGGAACAGGTCGCGTTTGCGCTGGTAGAAGCCGGCGAGCGACTGGTACGGCGACGGGTCCGCCATGTAGTCCGCAAGACCGTGCTGTACCGGCGTGTTGACGGTGAACACGTTGAACTGATGGACCTTGCGGAACTCGGTGGTCAGCTGCGCGGGCGCGACGCAGTAGGCAACCTTCCAGCCGGTCACGTGATAGGTCTTGCCGAACGAAGAGATCACGAAGCTTCGCTCGGCGAGCGCCGGCCGACTGCACAGCGACCGGTGCGGACTGCCGTCGAACACCATGTGCTCGTAGACCTCGTCGCTGATCACGAACAGACCGTGACCGACCGCGATCTCCTCGAGACGAAGCAGGTCTGCCTCGGACAGGATCATGCCGCTCGGGTTGTGCGGGGAGTTGACCAGGATCGCGCGGGTGCGTGGACCGATCGCCGCCTCGACCCGATCCCAGTCGGTGCGGAACGCATCGGTCATCGGTACGCGCACCGCGATACCCCCAGCCAGCGCGATGTTCGGTAGGTAGCTGTCGTAGGACGGCTCGATGACGATCACTTCGTCGCCCGGTCGTACGATCGCGAGCACCGCGGTGAAGATCGCCTGCGTCGCGCCTGCGGTCACCGTGATCTCGGCGTCGGCGTCGTAGCGCCGCCCGTACAGGCGAGCGACCTTGTCGGCGATTCGCCCGCGCAGCGACGGCACGCCAGCCATCGGGGGATACTGGTTGTGGCCGGCCTGCATCGCGGCTGCGACCGCCTCGACCAGCGCGGGGTCGCAGCCGAAGTCCGGGAATCCCTGCCCGAGGTTGACCGCACCGCGCTCGGCGGCAAGCGCGGACATCACCGTGAAGATCGTCGTGCCGACCTTGGGCAGCTTCGACTCGAGCACGGGCACGGCGGGATGGGGCGCGTTCATGGCGGTTCGGGGTCGGACGGGCGCCCGATTATAGGCAGGCCTCGGCGGCCCAGGCCTCGGGCGGCCCGATCCTGAGGCCGAATCGCGCCGCCGCGGGACGCCGCAGCCGCAGCAGCGCCTTGTCGCGCGACAGCAGCCAGTCGGCACGCTGCGCGACCGCGAGATCGATGAACTTCCGGTCGTCGGGGTCGGTGCAGGGCAGCCGGCAGTCGGGCGCCGGCGCGGACAGCCGCACTGCCGCGCGCACGCGAGCGAGCATTGCCTCACGCTGATCGGCGGCCAGCGCGAAGCCCGGTCGTGCGAGCACGGCCGCGAGTTCGTCGAGCATCGGCGGGGTTGCGATCGCGCTCACCCGACGCGCCCGAAGGGCGACGGCGAGCGGCCGCACGCGGGCGTCGTCGAAGATCAACCAGTCGAGCCACACGTTGGTGTCGACAACCAGGGTCAAGCTCTCGTCCACGAGCTCGCCTCGATGCGGCCCGGCGGCGGGCGGCACAGCGTCCCGCGGGGCCCGCGCAGGCACTCGGTGGCAGCGGCCGCGGGCCGCCTATAATCCCGCGCCGCCCGTCTCGAGTGCATCGCCGCCACCGCCGGAGCCCCCGCATGCTGATCGTGCTGTCGCCCGCCAAGACGCTGGACTTCGAGTCCCCGGTGCTGCCGATTGCACCGACCCGGCCGCAGTTCGGTGCGGACGCCCGCCGCCTGGTCGAGCGGCTGCGAGCGTTGCCCGCTCATCAGATCGCTCGGCTGATGGACCTGAGCGACGCACTCGCCGAGCTCAACGTCGCCCGCTACGCGGCGTTCCGTGCGGCACCGCGGGCCGATCGGGTGCGGGCCGCCGCCTTTGCCTTCGACGGCGACGTCTACGACGGCCTGCGCGCACGCGCGTTGGAGGCCCCGGCGATCGACTGGCTGCAGCGACACCTGCGGATCCTCTCGGGACTGTACGGCGTGCTCAGGCCGCTCGACGGCATCCAGCCGTACCGGCTGGAGATGGGTACGCGACTCGCGAACGAGCACGGCGCCGACCTGTACGCGTTCTGGGGTGTGCGCCCCGCGCAGGCGCTGGCCCGGGCGCTGCGTGACGCCGGCGGCGGGGTACTGGTCAATCTGGCCTCGGACGAGTATTTCCGCGCGGTCGCGCGCACCGCGCTCGGAGCCGAGATCGTGCAGCCGGTATTCCAGGAGCGTCGGGCCGGCACGTGGAAGGTGATCAGCTTCTCCGCGAAGCGAGCACGCGGAACCATGGCCCGCTTCGCGGCCGAGCGCCGGCTGACCGACCCCGAAGGACTGAAGGCGTTCGCCGAGGACGGCTATCGTTTCGATCCGCACGCGTCCGACGCCCGCACCTGGCTCTTTCGGCGCGAGGCGGCCTGAGCCACGCCGGCCCGGTCGGCTGCGGGCCCGCCTGCCCGCGTCACTCGACCGACACCTCGACGCGACGCGCCTCGCGGTCGGTGCCGTCGCCTTCGGTCTGCACCGGCCTGCGCAGCTCGATACGCGCCTCGGCGACCCCCGCGGCCACCAGCGCGTCGCGTACCGCCATCGCCCGCTGCTTGGCGAGTTCGGCGTTGACCTCGGCGTTGCCGGTCCGATCGTGGAAGCCGGAGATCGCCACACGGCGATCCGCGCCCGCCTTGAGCGCCTCCAGCACCGGCGCGAGCGTCGCGGCGGCATCGGCCGCGAGCGCCTTCTGGCCGCTGGCGAAATACAGCGTCGCCGTCGAGGCGGCGGGCGTCGGTGCGGGCGTGCCAGCCGCTGCCGCCGGGGCCGATGCAGGTGGGGCCGATGCAGACGGGGCCGATGCAGACGGGGCCGATGCAGACGGGGCCGATGCAGACGGGGCCGATGCAGACGGGGCCGGCGCGGAACCCATCGTCGCCACCACGCCCGAGGCGAGGGCGACCGTGATTGCGATCGTCACCGCGATGCCGATGATCAGGCCCACCAGGGCCCGGTGGTCGCCATCGTTTTCGTCGTCCACGTCATTCCTTTACCGATTGATCGAGAACCGGGAATTATAGCCGGCCCGGCCCGACGATCACGGGTTCCGCGTCGAGGCGAACGCCGAATCGCGCGTGTACCGAGTCGCGGATCGCGCGGGCCAGCCGCAGCAGGTCCTCGCCGCTCGCCTCGCCGTGGTTGACCAGCACGAGTGCGTGCGAGGCGTGCACGCCGGCGTCACCGTCGCGCCGTCCCTTCCAGCCGCATCGCTCGATCATCCAGGCTGCCGACAGCTTGACGCGGTCGCCGGCCGGCCAACGCGGCAGCCCGGGTTCGCGCGACGACAGCGCATCGGCGATCGAAGCGCCGACCACCGGGTTCCTGAAGAAGCTGCCGGCGTTGCCCAGCAGGGCGGGGTCGGGCAGGCGGCGCCGGCGGATCGCGGTGACCGCGTCGGCGACGTCCACGCATCGCGGTGCGCTCACCCGGTCGTGCCGCAACTGTTCGCGGATCTCGCCGTAGTCGAGCTTCAGTGCGGGTCGTCGGGACAGCCTCAGGCGCACCGAGGTGATCAGCCAGCGCGCTCCGTCGCCGTGCCGGAACGTACTGTCCCGATAACCGAACGCACACTCCGCCGCATCGAAGCGCCGCGCGCCTCCGTGGCCCAGGTGGACCGCCTCGAGCGACTCGAAGCACTCGCGCAGCTCCGCGCCGTAGGCGCCGATGTTCTGGATCGGCGCGGCGCCGACGCTGCCCGGGATCAGCGCGAGGTTCTCCAGGCCGCACAGCCCCGCGGCGAGGGACCAGCGCACCAGCCCGTCCCAGGATTCCCCGGCCGCGGCCTCGAGCGTCACCGAATCGCCAGCCTCGGCGACGAGGCTGCGGCCGCGCAGCCGCACCGCGATCACCGGGATGTCCAGGTCGCCGGTGATCAGCAGGTTGCTGCCCCCGCCCAGCATCAGCGGATCGTCCGTGCCGGCGGTGCGAAGCGCGGCGAGCAGCCCGGGCAGGTCGGTCCGGTCCTCCAGCGTCCACAGCTCGCGGGCGAGTGCGCGGACGCCGAACGTGTTCAGTTCGCGCAGCGGGGCGTCGGTGCGGCGCGCCGCGGTCACGGCTCAGCTGGGAGCGTAGGCGAGCCGCACGTAGATCGGCGCGAAGGCCTCGGCCTGCGTGATCTCGATCAGCGACTCCTTGGCGAGTTCGAGCAGCGCGATGAAGGTGACCACCACGACCGCGACCCCCCGCGACGGGTCGAACATCTCGTGGAACTCGGCGAATCGCCGGTGATGCAGGGTACGCAGCACGATCGTCATGTGCTCGCGCACCGACAGCGCTTCGCGGGTGATCCGGTGGTGCTGCACCAGTCGGGCGCGGCGCAGGATGTCGGCCCACGCCGCACGCAGATCGTTCGCATCGACCTCGGGCAGCACCGTGCGCGCCGACTGAGTGAGTACGACGCGCGCCTGGACGAAGTCGCGGCCGCACTGCGGCACCTGCTCGAGCCGCTGCGCACCGAGCTTGATCCGCTCGTACTCGAGCAGGCGACGGGCCAGCTCGGCCCGTGGGTCCTCGACCTCCTCGCCGGTGTCCGCTCGCGTGACCGGCAGCAGCATCCGGGACTTGATGTCGATGAGCAGGGCAGCCATCAGCAGGTACTCGGCCGCCAGTTCCAGGTTGTGGCGGCGGATCTCCTCGACGTAGCCGAGGTACTGTCGCGTGACCTCGGCGAGTGGGATGTCGAGAATGTTGAAGTTCTGCCGACGAATCAGGTAAAGCAGCAGGTCGAGAGGGCCCTCGAAGCTCTCGAGGAACACCTCGAGCGCATCCGGCGGGATGTACAGGTCCTCGGGCAGGTGCAGCAGCGGCTCGCCGTGCACGCGCGCGAGGACCAATGACGGCGCCGCCACGCTCGCCTCGGGCGGGTCGGCCGGCGCGATCGCGGGCTGCTGCGCGAGCGCCACCACGGGTCAGGTCTTCGTCTGGTACGGGTAGGGCGCCATCGGGACGCGGGCGTCGCGCCACTGCCGTGACTGCTCGAGATCGATCGCGCCCTTGTCCCACCAGATCGAGCGTCCCGTGCGTTGCTCCGCCTCGAGGTTCGGACGCTCGCTCTTCAGCTGCTTGAGGAACTGGGTGAATTCGGATTCGTAGGTCGCCATCGCGCGGATCGGGAGCTGAACCCGAACAGTCTAATCCAATCGCGATTCGGTCGCTGGCGGCGCGCCGCGGTGCCGCTCGCGCAGCGCCGCCAGCGCCGCGTCCAGATCGTCGAACAGGTTGTGGCGCCCCATCCGATCGAGCAGACCGGAGCGCTCGAGCAGCGACAACGGCTGCTCGGTCGGCTCGGCGATCACCAGGGTACCGCCGCGTCGCGCGAGCTGTTCGTGAAGGGTCTGCAGCGCATCGAGTCCGGTCGAGTCCAGGTTGATCACCTGGTGCATCTCGAGCACGAGCACGTCCGGCTGGGCGCGGCCCGGATCGGCCAGCGCCTCCAGCTTGCCCACCGAGCCGAAGAACAGCGAGCCGAACAGCCGCCAGACCTCGGCGCGGCTGCCGTCGCCCAGCCTCGCCAGATCGGCGGGCAAACGCACCGGTTCGATCCGGGTGAGCGAGGCCACGCGGCCGATGAAGAACAGGCTGGCGAGCACCAGACCGACCTCCACCGCGACCGTCACGTCGAACACGACCGTCAGGCCGAAGGTGGCGAGCAGGATCGTCCGGTAGCTCAGCGAGAAGCGGCGCAGCCGCGCGAACGCGGCCCAGTCGCCCATGTTCCAGGCCACGTACAGCAGGATCGCCGCCAGACTCGCCATCGGGATGTCGGCGGCGATCGGGGCGAAGAGCAGCACGATCACCAGCAGCGTGGCTGCGTGTATCATCCCGGCCACCGGCGTACGAGCGCCGGCGCGCACGTTGGTGACCGTGCGCGCGATCGTGCCGGTCGCGGCGATTCCGCCCACCAGGGGCGTCACCATGTTCGCGACGCCCTGGGCCATCAGTTCCTGGTTGGGGTCGTGGCGCTCGCCGGTCATCCCGTCGGCGACGCGCGCGCACAGCAGCGATTCGATCGCGCCGAGCAGCGCGATCGAGATCGCCGGACCGAGCAGGTTGCGCGCGCTCTCCCAGTCGAAGGCGGGCAGTTGGACGCTCGGCAGCGCCTGCGGGATGCCGCCGAAGCGGCTGCCGATGGTCTCGACCGGCAGGCCGAACACCGAGACCGCGACGATCCCCAGACCGAGCACCGCGATCGTGCCGGGTACCCGTGCGAGCCGCTGCCGCCATCGGGTCCGATGGACTTCGTACGGCTTGGGCCACAGTGCGATCAGCGCGAGCGATACCGAACCCAGAGCCACCGCCGCCAGGTTGACCGTGGCCAGGTGCACCCACAAGGCACCGATCTGCGACAGCGCGTTGGACGGCATCTTCGGGATGGCCAGCCCGAGGAAGTCCTTGAGCTGCTGCATCGCGATGATCACCGCGATGCCGTTCGTGAACCCGGTCACCACCGGTACCGGCACGAATCGGATCAGCTGGCCCACCCGCAGCGCACCCATCGCGAACAGCAACGCGCCGGCCATCATCGTCGCGATCAGCAGGTTGGCGAGCCCGTGCCGCTCGAGGATCGCGTACAGCAGCGCGACGAAGGCTCCGGCCGGACCGCCGATCTGCACCCGCGATCCGCCGAGCGCGGAGATCAGCACGCCGGCCACGATCGCGGTGAA
>JBIKMO010000423.1:0-3119 GCA_044359175.1 Burkholderiaceae bacterium
CGCGCTGCGCGAACTCGCGCCGCATCCGGTGATCGGCTTCGCCGACGAAGCCTGCCGGCACGCGGCCGCACTCGGAGACGGGCGTTTCGCGATCGTCACCGGCGGCGCGGCCTGGGGACCGATGCTCGCCGAATTCGTCGAGGCCCGCGGCCTGGGCGAGCAGCTCGCTGCGGTGATCACGGTCGCACCCACAGGCGCCGACATCGCCCGCGATCCCGAGGGCGCGGTCGAGATGCTGACGCGGGCGTGCAACGAGGCGGTCACTCGGCACGGGGCGACGTCGGTGGTGCTGGGCGGCGCCGGCCTCGCCGGGCTCGCATCGCGGGTCTCCCCGGGGGTCCGGGTACCGCTGGTCGATCCGGTGCAGGTGTCGGTCCATCGCGCTCAGTCGAGGGTCACTGCGGACGAGGCCGCCGGGCGGCTCGACCGCCCGGACGGTCCGCCGGCGGTCGAGGCGGTCGGGCTGACCGGCCCGCTCACCGCACGGCTCGCCGGGCGCTGACGCCCGGCTGCCGGACTCACTGCACCGACATCGGCGCCAGGTCGATGAACCAGCTGCGCGGCTGGACCACGCCGCGCACGCGCGCGCTCATCGCCCGGGGGCCGACGTCGTGGGCGACCCACAGGAACGGCGCCTCCTCGACGATCCGGGCGTGCAGCGCGCCCAGCGCGGCATCGCGATCCTTCCCATCGAACGAAGTGCGCGCCTTGGCGATCAGATCGTCGAACTCCTTGTTGCCGAAGAACCCCCAATTGTTCGAGACCGGCGGGAAGGTCTGCGTGGACACGAAACGGACCATCGCGAAGAACGGGTCCATTGCGGCGAACGTGACGTTGGTCGCGTGCGCACCCCGCGACTTCGGGTCCTTCGCGCCCTCGCGCCAGTTGGTGAACAGCGCGTTCCACTCGAGCACGTCGAGCTCGACGTCGAAGTAGCACGCGCGCAGCGCCTGCTGCAGGTACTCGTTCATCGGCAGCGGCAGCATCTGGCCGGAACCGGACGCGGAGGTCAGCACCTTGACCTTGAGCCGCTTGTTCGGCCCGAAGCCCGCCTCGGTCATCAGCCGCTGCGCGGCGGGAAGATCGAACTTGATGTCGAACTTGGGATTGCCCCACCAGGGGTGCCCCGGGGCAACCGTCCCCTTGGGAATCTCCATCAGGCCACCGATCGCCTGCTTGAGTTCTTCACGGTTCACGCACAGGTTGGCGGCGTGGCGCACGCGCCGGTCGAGCCAGGGCGAGCCCTCGGCGAAGGAGAACTGCCAGGGCCAGACATGAGGCTGCGCGTTCGTGTACAGCGTGAAGCCTCGCTGCCGGATCTGCGGGATCGCGTCCGGCGCGGGCGCCTCGATCCAGTCGACCTGGCCCGACAGCAGCGCCGCGGTGCGGGCGTTCGCCTCGGGCATCGGCAGCAGCACCACCCGATCGAGCTTCGCGCGACGAGCCGGGTCCCAGTACGCCTCGTTGCGGACGTACTCGACCCGCTCGCGTGCGGTGAATCGGGCCATCTTGAACGGACCGGAGCCGGAGGCGTCCGCGGCGAACGCGGCCCAGGCCTGGCGCGCCCGCTCGGCGTTGTCGGTGACCGAGGACAGCGCGTCCCACTTGCGCTGCCAATGGGCGGGGGACGCGATGAACAGATTGGTGAGGTTCAGCGGCAGGAAGCTGTCCGGCTGGCTGGTGGTCAGCTCCACGGTCAGGGCGTCGATCCTGCGCGCCGAGCGCAGGGTCGGCATCCGGGAGACGGTCACGCCCACCTGGTCGGGTGCGAAGTGGCGCGCCTCCTTGTTCAGCACCTTGTCCACGTTCCAGACGATCGCATCGGCGGTCAGGTCGCTGCCGTCGTGGAACTTCACGCCGGGCCTCAGCCTGAACGTCCATTTGGTCTTGTCCGCGTCGCTGACCCGCCACTCGGTGGCCAGGCCCGGCACCAGCACGCTCGGCTTGTCCGCCGACGACAGGTCCCAGTGGGTGAGCGCGTCGTACAGCGGGATGCCGGTGAACCGGTTGCCCTCGAAGCCCTGATCCGGCTGCCCGTGGGTCTTCGGGATGTCGGCGGCGGTCATCGCGATGCGCAGCGTGCCCTGGGCATGGGCGACGCCCTGAACGCCGAGCGCGATGGCGACGGCGAGGATCGGTAACCTGAACGGCGAACGCATCGTGGAACGCTCCAGTAAGGTCGATGACGGGGCCCGGGTCGTCGCGTGCCGCCGCGGCGCCCCTGGGCGGGCTGGCAGCGGGATGCAAGCCATATGCCACGGCCGACATCCGGCGGACCCGCCGCCCTTCGGAACGCTCAAGAGCACGAGTTTGGTGCATTGCACGCCGCTCTGGAGGCGGACCGCACCAACACCGGGCCACGGGTATCGCATCAGCGCGCCCCGGTGCGAGCACGAAGTCCCGGACCGCGTCGTGTTTGACGTTTCCCAGGCCCGGGTTGCCGACGAGCTGCGTGGCGTCGAACAGCAGCGTGTAGCCATCCTTCGCCGCGCGCCCAACCGCCTCGGTGCCGATGTTGCCGCCGGCGCCGGCGCGGTTGTCGATGATCACCGGCGGGCCCAGCCCGGACGCCATCCGCGAGACCACGGTGCGCGCCACCACGTCCACGCCCGAGCCGGGCGGACAGGGCACCACGACCCGAATCGATCGCGACGGGTAGGCGTCGGCGCGCACGCCCCGCACGCTCGGTGCCGTCAGCGCGGCGATCGACGCGCACAGCGGGCGCCGGCGTGAACCTGGGCGACCTCGTGCCCGGGATCGTGGCCCTCGGGGTGGCGGTGCCGACCCCGGTACCGGTGGCCTCCCTGACCCTGGGGCTGACCGACAGCGGGCTGGACGAAGCCGGTGCGGCGCCCCGAATCGCGTGTCTGCGTGCCGCCGCCGCCGACCTGGCGTCGGCGTTCGCACGGCTGCGGTACTGAAGCGAAGGAGACCGCTGCGCTCGTGGCGCCTGCGGCCGGATCGCGCGGTTCGGCTGTGCGATCGGCGGGCGCCGCGCCGCGCTCGTCAGACGCCTCGAGCCTGCGACCGTGAGGCGACTGGGAGGGTCACCCGCCATTTAGGAGACGATTCAACGTCCCCAGGAGCCAAAAAGAAAATCGATGTCACGCCCATGCCCG
>JBIKMO010000425.1:0-3112 GCA_044359175.1 Burkholderiaceae bacterium
CTCGGTCAGAGGCCGGCGACCAGCCGGCCGGGGTTGAAGATGCCGCGCGGGTCGAACTCGCGCTTCAGCCGCCGGTGCAGCTCCAGGACCGACGCAGACAGCGGCGCGAACGCGCCGCCGCTGCGGACCCGGCCACGGAACAGCGTGGCGTGGCCGCCGACGGTGTTCGCGGCCTGCCGAACCACCGACGGATCGACCTCGGTGCGGAACCAGCGCAGCGCGCCGCCCCACTCGATCAGCTGGCGCCCGGGAAACTCGAAGGCCGGCGCGGTCGACGGCACCGACAGCCGCCACAGCGGCGCGTCGCCGTCGAAGAACGGGTCGGTGTGCTCGCGAACGCCCGCCCAGTACCCGTGCGCCTGCTGCGGGTCGATCGCGCGCGCCGCGTGCGCATCGCCCAGACGACGCGCCGCGGCCTCGACCGCCGCGCGCGCGCCTGCCAGCCGCACCCGCAGCTCGCCCGCGTGCCACGCGGTCGCGGTGATCGGCAGCGGCTGACCGCCCCAGCGATTGAGCAGCGCGAGCGCCTCGCGCAGCCCCGCGTGCATGTGCAGCGTCGTGCCGGCCGCCGGCATCGGCAGCACCTTCAGCGACACCTGCACGATCGGACCGAGCACGCCCATCGACCCGGCGAGCACGCGCGACAGGTCGTAGCCGGCGACGTTCTTCATCACCTGCCCGCCGAAGTGCAGCAGCTCGCCCTGCGGGTTCATCAGCACCGCGCCGAGCACGTAGTCGCGTACGGCACCCGCGCTGGCCCGGCCCGGTCCGGACAGTCCCGCGGCGACCATTCCGCCGACGGTCGCACCGGCACCGAAGTGCGGCGGCTCGAAGGGCAGCCACTGCCGCCGCTCGGCGAGCGCCTGCTCGAGCTCGGCGAGCGGCGTGCCGGCGTACGCGGTGACCACGAGCTCGGTCGGCTCGTAGGCGACGATGCCCGCGACCGGCCGCAGATCGAGCGGCTCGCCACCGGCCGGCTCGCCATAGAAGTCCTTGGTGCCGCCGCCGCGCAACCGCAGCCGGATACGGTCGGCGTCGGCCGCGCGCACGCAGTCACGCAGCACGCGCAGCGGCGCATCCGCGCCTTGGGCGGCGCCGACCGGTTCGACGTCGGTCGCCATCAGAAGCGCGGGATCTCGGGGAATGCGATGCGGCCGGCCTGCACGTGCATCTTGCCGTACTCGGCGCAGCGCGCGAGCGTCGGGATCGCCTTACCGGGATTCAGCAGCCCCGGCGGATCGAACGCCCGCTTGACCGCGAAGAACGCGGCGCGCTCGGCCGGTGAGAACTGGACGCACATCGAGTTGATCTTCTCGACGCCCACGCCGTGCTCGCCGGTCACCGTGCCGCCGAGCTCGACGCACAGCTCCAGGATATCCGCGCCGAACCGGTCGGCACGCTCCCACTCGCCGGGCGCGTTCGCGTCGAACAGGATCAGCGGATGCAGGTTGCCGTCGCCCGCGTGGAACACGTTCATGCAGCGCAACCCGTACTCGCGCTCCATGCCGGCGATCGCCGCGAGCATGCGGCCGAGGTTCTTGCGCGGGATCGTGCCGTCCATGCAGTAGTAGTCGGGCGAGATGCGGCCGGCCGCCGGAAAGGCGTTCTTGCGGCCCGACCAGAACCGCAGCCGCTCGGGCTCGTCGCGCGAAACCACCAGCGCGGTCGCGCCCGCGCCGCGCAGCACGGCCTCCATCCGCGCGATCTCTTCGTCGACCTCCTCGGGCGTGCCGTCGGACTCGGCGAGCAGGATCGCCTCGGCGTTCAGGTCGTAGCCGGCCTTGACGAAGGGCTCGACCGCCTCGGTGGCCTTGCGGTCCATCATCTCGAGGCCGGCCGGCACGATGCCCGCGCCGATGATCGCCGCCACCGCGTCGCCCGCCTTCACGACGTCGTCGAACGAGGCCATCACCACGCGCGCGAGCTGCGGTCGCGGCACCAACCGGACCGTCGCCTCGGTGACCACCGTCAGCATGCCCTCGGAGCCGATCGTGAGCGCGAGCAGGTCCAGGCCGGGCGCGTCGAGCGCGCCGCCGCCGAGCTCGAGGATCTCGCCATCGATGGTCAGGCCGCGCACCCGCAGCACGTTGTGCACGGTGAGCCCGTACTTCAGGCAGTGCACGCCGCCGGAGTTCTCCGCGAGATTGCCGCCGATCGTGCACGCGATCTGCGATGACGGGTCGGGCGCGTAGTACAGGCCGTGCGGCGCCGCGGCCTCGGAGATCGCCAGGTTGCGTACTCCCGGCTGCACGCGTGCGGTGCGGGCCGCCGGATCGAGCTGCAGGATCCGGTTCAGGCGTGCGAGCGACAGCACGATCCCCGCGGCATGCGGCATCGCGCCGCCCGACAGGCTGGTGCCCGCGCCGCGCGCCACCACCGGCACGTCCATCGCCCGGCATACCCGCAGCACCTGCTGCACCTCGGCCTCGGTCTCGGGCAGGCACACCGCCACCGGCAACTGCCGGAAGGCCGACAAGCCGTCGCACTCGTAGGGGCGGGTCTGCTCGACCCCGGCGAGCACCGACGCCGCGGGCAGCACCGCGCGCAGCGCACTCACGATCCGCGCGGCGCGCTGAGGATCGGGCGGTTCGGTCTGGTCCGACCAGCGCGGCTCGGGGTCCGGGGTCGCGACCCGGCCGGGCGGCGGTCCGTGCTGGATCCGCTCTGACGAAGACGGGTTCATGCGGTGATTATCGCCCGGGCGCGAGCGCCCCGGGCCGCCGGCCCCGGGGCGGACACGGTCGATCGGACGTGCGCGGCCGCCCGCCGAACCCGGCGCGAGCGGTGCCGTGCGCGGAGATCAGGCCGGCAGGCGGCTTCGCGACGCGGCGATCGCGGCGTCGATCGCCGCCCGCAGCCCACCCACGATCAGGTCGACGTGCGAACGGTCGATCGTGTAGGGCGGCGCGAGCAGCACGTGGTCGCCACGCCGCCCGTCGATCGTGCCGCCGCCCGGGTACACCATCAGGCCGGCGTCGAACGCCACCTGCCGAACCCGGGCGTTGAGCCGCAGCGCCGGGTCGAACGGCCCCCCGCTCGCGCGGTCTTCGACCAGCTCGACCCCCAGCAACAGCCCGCGACCGCGCACGTCGCCCACGTGCGGGTGCTCACC
>JBIKMO010000424.1:0-3112 GCA_044359175.1 Burkholderiaceae bacterium
GGCCGGACCGCGGGCATCCGGTTCGCGGCGCGCTGGATGACCCGCAGGTTCACGAAGCGCGAGGCCGATCGCGTGCTGTGGCCGTACACCCGGTCGTGCTGCTCGCAGAACCGGTCGTAGGCGCGTTCGAGCATCCGAGCCGGGTCGGACGGGTCGAGCGCGACCTCGATGTGGTGCGCCTGGCCGACGTAGCAGACATCGGCGTGCAGCGAGGTCTCGACCTCGCTGTCGGCCACGCCCTCCTCGCGCATGCGTGCCGCGCACTCGCCGGCCAGCGCCGCACACGTGGCCAGGACCTCGTGGGGATCGGTGGCGGAGAACGGGCGCACGAAGCCGGCCGACGCCTCGTGTTCGATCATCGCCGACAGCAGCCCCGCGGCGCACAGCACCCCGGGATACCTCGGCACGACGATGCGGGTCATGCCGAGCTCGCGCGCCAGCGCCGTGGCGTGGAGCGCCCCGCCGCCACCGAAGGGCATCAGCGCGAAGCGCCGGGGATCGATGCCGCGGCTGATCGACACGAGGCGGATCCCCTCGGCCATCTGCACGTTGACCACGCGGTGGATGCCGAGTGCGGCCTGCCGCACCGACATCCCGAGCGGCCGCGCGATGCGCGACTCGATCGCGCGCACGGCGAGATCCGGCTGGAGCGACAGCGTGCCGCCCGCGAAGTAGCCGGGATCGAGGTAGCCGAGCACGATCGACGCATCGGTGACGGTCGCCTCGGTGCCGCCCCGCCCGTAGCACGCGGGCCCCGGCTCGGCACCCGCCGACTGCGGCCCGACGCGCAGGCCGCCGCCCGCGTCGATCCAGGCGATGCTGCCGCCGCCGGCCCCGATCGAGTTGACGTCGACCATCGGGACGCGGATCCGATAGCCGTCGAGCAGGCCGTCCGGTCGGATCATGGCCTGCCCGGCCGAGATCAGCGCGATGTCGGAGCTGGTGCCGCCGATGTCGACGGTGATGACGTCGTCCTGGGCGACCGAGCGGCCGACCGCGCGCGCGCCGACGACGCCGGCCGCCGGGCCCGACAGGAACAGACGGATGGGCCGCCGGCGGGCGATCGTCGAGGAGCACACGCCGCCGCGCGACTGCATCAGCTGCAGGCGCGCCGGGACGCGCGCGCCGGCGAGGTCCCGCTCCATCCTGTCGAGGTAGCGATCGAGCGCGCCCTTGACGTAGGCGTCGAACGCGGTGACGACCGTGCGTTCGTACTCCCGGAAGGCGGGATCGACCTCGGACGACACCGACACCGGCAGCGACGGATGCCGCTCGCGCAGCCAGGCCGCCACCGCATGCTCGTGCGCGGGGTTCACGAACGCGAAGAGGAAGCAGACCGCGATCGCATCGACGCCCTCGGCGAGCAGCGCGTCCACCGCCGATTCGAGCGACGCCAGATCGAGCGGGGTCGTCACCTCGCCGGCCGGACCGATCCCCTCGACCACGCCGCGGCGGCGCGCGCCGGGCGCGAGGAACACCGGGGTCTCCGGCCGCAGCATCAGCTGGTAGATCTGCCGTCGGTTCTGGCGGCCGATCTCCAGCACGTCCTCGAAGCCCGCCGTGGTGAGCAGCCCGAGGCGCGCGCCCTTGCGCTCCAGCACCGCGTTGGTGGCGACCGTCGTGCCATGGACGAAGCGGGCGACGGCCTGCGCGGCGATGCCCCAGCGGGGCAGCAGGTCGGCCAGCACGGTGCGCACCGGCGCGCTCGGGTCGCTGCGCGACGACGGCACCTTGGCGATCCGGAGCACGCCCTGACCGTCGACCGCGACCACGTCCGTGAAGGTGCCGCCGATGTCGACGCCGATGCTGGCCACGACGCTCCCCGCTGTCTCGACGCCCGATTATCGAAGGCGACTCCTATACTCGAGGTTCCCGTTTTTGGCACTCGGAGTTATCGGTCCGATGAACCTGCGCCAGCTCGAGGTGGTGGAAGCGGTGCTGCGCACCGGCTCGCTGCGCGAGGCCGCGCGCATGCTGGGCGTCTCGCAGCCCGCGGTGAGCAAGTCGCTGCGGCTCGCCGAGCAGGCGGCAGGATTCGTGCTCTTCCGGCGGACGCGGGGCCGGATGTTCGCGAGCACCGAGGCGCAGCAGCTGCTGCCCGAGATCGAGCGCCTGCGCAGCAACCTCGCCGGAATCGCCGCGCTGATGCGCCGGTTGCGCGATGGCGGTGCGGGCAGCGTGACGGTGGCCGCCCCGAGCTCGCTCGCGCTGCCGTTCGTCACGCCCGCGGTCGTTCGCTTCGGTCGCGCGCGTCCCGGGATCCGGGTCGAGACGATGATCCTGCCCACGGCGACCGTGGCCGACCGGGTGGTGCGCAGCGAGGCGGACTTCGGCGTGGTCCATCAGCCCACGGACAGCCCGTACCTGGACGGCGACGTGGTCTGCGAGGGCGAGGGGGTCGCCGTGCTGCCGCGACGGCACGCGCTGGCGTCCCGGCGCACGCTCACGGTGCAGGACCTGCGCGCCGAACGCCTGATCTGCTACCGCGAGGACACCGCGATCGGCTCACTGGTGCGCCGCGCGCTGCGTGCCGCGGGCGACCACCGCGAGATCGACCTGGTGATCAACCAGTCGCAGCAGGCCCTCGATCTGGTCGAGGCGGGTGCCGGCGTCGCGATCATGGACCCGTTCCTGCTCGTCGCGCAGCCGCGCGCGGCGCTCGCGGCGGTGCCGTTCCGGCCGACGTTCCCGAACCGCGTCCGGATCATCCGGGCGCGCGAGCGGCCGCGATCGCGCGCCGCCGGCGAGCTCGAGCGCGAGATCCGAGAGACGATCCTGCGCCGCACCGAGCGCTCGCCGCTGTCGGCGCTGGTGCGGCCGGTCAGGCGCTGACCGATCGGCCCGCGCGCGGCCGGCATGCTCCGGGCGGCGACGGCTCCGGCGGCCGGAACGCGGCTCACAAGCCCCGCGCGATGATGCCCTTGAGCACCTCCGACGTGCCCCCGGCGATCCGCGTGACCCGCGCGTCGACCCAGGACCGGCCGATCCCGTACTCGTTCGAGTACCCGTAGCCACCGTGCAGCTGCAGAAACTCGTCGAGGTACCGACCCATGGTCTCGGTCGCCACCAGCTTGGCCATCGCCGCGCGCTCGTTCGTGATGCCTCCGGCCAC
>JBIKMO010000012.1:0-32909 GCA_044359175.1 Burkholderiaceae bacterium
TCCTTGAGCACGCGGGTGAACCCGCTGAGGTCGAGAAAGTTGTTGTAGAGGACCGCGCCCACCAGCACCAGCAGCATCACCGCCGAGGTGCGCATCGACTCGGCGAGCACCTCGCGCAGCGCGCGCACATCGAGCTCGCCGCGCGCCAGCGCGAACAGGAACGCCCCGAAGGCGCCGACCCCGGCAGCCTCGATCGGCGTGAACACGCCCGCGTAGATGCCGCCCAGCATCGTCAGGAACAGCAGCGCGATGCCCCAGACGCGGCCGAGCGCGCGCCGCCGCTGCGCCCACGTGCTGCGCTCGCCCGGGGGTCCGGCCGCGGGATCGCGCGCGACGCTCCAGCCCACTGCGAGCAGGTAGCCGAGGATGCCGATCAGGCCCGGGATCACGCCGGCCATGAACAGCGCGCCGATGTTCGTGTTGGTCATGATCCCGTAGATCACCAGGATCACGCTCGGCGGGATCAGGATGCCGAGCGTGCCGCCGGCCGCGATCGACGCGCTCGCCAGGCCCGGTGCGTAGCCGTACGCGCGCATCGAGGGCATCGCGACCCGCGCCATCGTCGAGGCGGTCGCCATGCTCGAGCCGCACACCGACGAGAACCCGCCGCAGGCGAGGATGGTGGTCATCGCCAGCCCGCCGCGGCGGTGCCCGAGGAACGCGTAGGCCGCCTCGTACAGCTCGCTCGACAGCCGCGCGCGCGCAACCAAGTTGCCCATCAGCACGAACAGCGGCAACGTCGCCAGGTTGTAGTTGCGCACCGTATCGAACGTGACCTGCCCGGCCATCGCCAGCGCCGCGCCGGGCCCGATCAGCGCGGCCGAGCCGGCGTACCCGACCAGGAACAGCGCGAACGCGATCGGCAGGCCGGCGAACAGCAGCACGAACAGCACTACGAACGCGCCCCCGGCGAGCATCGGTGCGTCGGGCTCAGCGGCGCAGGAACGGGCGGATCGCGACGATCGCCCCGCAGGCGATCAGGCTCGCGGCCACCACCGCCGCGAGCGGCGCGAGCGGCAGCCCGAGGGTCTGCGTGCCGTCGCCGTAGGCGGCCATCCGCGCCGCGAGGCCGATCACCCCCCAGGCGAGCGCCGCGCAGACCACGGCTGCAACCCCGCCGAGCACGCGGTCGCGCACCGCGGCAGCCCGCGGCCCGAGCTTCGCGTCGATCAGCGTGATGCGAACGTGCTCGCCGCGCAGGGTCACCACCGGCAGCGCGAGGAACACCAGCAGCCCCATCAGGTACTCGGTGAGCTCGTAGCTCGCCGGCAGCGGCCGGTTGAACACGTAGCGGCCGATCACGTCGACCACCGTGACGACCATCATCGCGAACAGGCCGGCGGCGGCGACCGCCTCCAGGATCGCGATCCCGCGGTGCGCCGGCCCGGCAGGGTGCGTGCGCTGCGTCACCGCCGGTGCACGTCAGCGGCGATAGCCCGCGACCTGATCGCGGAAGAACTGCATCGCCGCGGCGCCGTCGACGCTGCGCTTGGTGCCGGCCTCGGTGACCCACTGCGAGTGGAACTCCGCCAGACGCTGGCGCAGCTCGGTCATGAACGCGGCGTCCGGCTCGATCACCTGGCTGTCGGTCAGCGTGGCCGCCACCTCGCGATCGGTGTCGTCCCACGCACGCCCGGCGAGCCGGGCGAACGCCTCGCCCGAGATGCGCTCGATCGCCGCCCGGTCCTGAGCCGACAGGCTCGCCCACTTGGCCTCGTTCACCACCACGAAGAAGGTCGAGTTGAACAGCCCGCCCGGGATCCGGGTGTGGTGCCTGAGCAGCTTGCCCAGCCCGAAGGAGCCGACCGCGTCGTTGGTGAACAGCGTCGCGTCGGCGACGCCGCGGGACAGGATCTCGAAGGTCTGCGGCGCGGGTGCCGACACCACCGCCGCGCCGAGCCGGGCGACGATGTCGTTCTGCACCCCGCCACCGGCGCGCACCTTCAGCCCCTGGAAGTCGGCGACCCGGCGCACCGGGGTCTTGGGGCTCCAGATGCTGCCCGGGCCGTGGGTCATCAGCCCCAGCAGGCGCACGCCCTGGTATTCGTTGCGCGCGGCGAAGAACTTCTCGTGCGTGCGCCACAGCGCGACCGACATCGCCTCGGCCGAATCACCCATGAACGGCAGCTCGGCGAGCTTGGGCAGCGCGAACCGGTCGGGCGTGTAGCCGTGCACGCCCATCGCCAGGTCGGCCACCCCGTCGCGGACCAGATCGAACTGACGCTGCGGTGCGCCCAGCGAGGTCGCGGTGAACTCGATCCGCACTCGGCCCTGCGTGGCCTCCTCGACCTGCCGCGCCCACGGATCCATGATCTTCGTGCGGGTCAGGTGGTTGGCCGGGATCCACCAGTTGTAGCGCAGCACGGTCTGCGCCCACGCCTCGGCGCCGCCCAGCAGCACCAGCACCGCGACCGCGGCCCGCACCCAGACGATCCGTTCCATCCGACACCTCCGCAGGCTCCGACGCCCGGCGTCCAGGGTAGCCCAACGGTCGCGCAGGTGTCCACGGCGCGCCGTGCGAACCGGTCCGGGGTGGGGGCGACGGCGCCGACCGTGCGGCGCCCTGCTCAGCGCTGGCCGTCGTGAACCGAGACCTGTGCCGTGGTGAGGCCGCCGAGGCGCGCGTGCACGCGCCCGCCGGTGCCCATCCCGAGCGCGAACAGGATCTCGCGAGGCCGGGGCGCGTCCTGCAGACCGACCTCGACCCCGTTGAAGTGACTGCGCACGTAGCAGGCGTGCACGTAGTGCAGCGGCATCATCAGACGGTAGCCGGCCGAGGCCACGGCCTTGGCCGCGGGTACGATCGCCTTGGGCTCGCCGAGCACCGAGCGCATCGCCCAGCCGCCGGCCTCGTGCCACACCGCGCCGTGCTCGAGCTCACCGTCGACCCCGACGATCGCGGCCTTGCCGTAGACCTCCACCGACCCGGGGCCGAGCGCGGCGGCGAGCTCCTCGGCCATCGCGCGCCCCAGCGTGCGCAGCTCGGCCATGAACGGCAGCAGGTCGGGCTCGTATCGCCCCGCGTACGGGTTGCGGATCACAGCGCAGGCCGACGCGATCCGCAGCGGCCGTGCCGGCGCGGGCCCGCCCTCGTGGAACGTGGTCTCGATGCTCAGCGTGCGCTTGCGCACTTCGATCAGGCTCATCACGCGCTCTCCCGGTCAGCCGCGCGGGGCGCCCGGCGAGAACGAACGAGAGCGGCTTCACGGGTATCCCGGGAGGCCAGCGTGTCCGATCGCGGTGCCTTCGCTCGGGACGATGATGCACACCCGCGGTATCGGGCGCAACGTGTGCTCTTGCCTGCAAGACGCGTGCTGGGCTCGGGGGGGTCGACCGTTCCTGCCGGCGCTTCGAGGGCGAATGCTTCGACGGGCGTCCGAACGGCGTCGGCCGGTCGACCGCACCCAAGGGCGAGATCACCGAAGGCGTTTTCGACGACCCGATGGGTCGCCAGCTGCCGTACTCGGCCGAGGCCAAGGCCCGATCGAGCGGTGCCGAGTGCGCCAGGGGTGGTGCGGTTGCGACGCACGCCATGGAGACGTCGGGTTCGACGCGCGCGGGCGCCACCGGCGCGCGCGGTCGTCGCAGCCCTCGCGTGGCTCGCCTTCGCCGGCTCGCGGCGGGATGGATCCCGGCGGCGCACCTCCGCCGCGGCGAGGCGGACCCACCGCGTTACCATCGGAGCACCGCCCGCCTCGCTCCCGCACCGATGGTCCCCATCCGCTTCACGCTCAACGGCGCGCCGGTCTCGGCCGAGATCGAACCGCACCGTCTGCTGGTCGACCTGCTGCGCGAAGACCTGCGCCTGACCGGCACGCACGTCGGCTGCGACACCAGCCAGTGCGGCTGCTGCACCGTGGTGGTCGACGGTGAGCCCGCGAAGGCCTGCACGATGCTCGCGGTCCAAGCCGACGGCTGCGAGGTGACCACCATCGAGGGCGTACGCGGCGAGGGCGGCGCGCTGCACCCGATCCAGCAAGCGTTCGTCGACTGCCACGGTCTGCAGTGCGGCTTCTGCACGCCGGGCATGGTGATGGCCGCCGTGGCGCTGCTGGCACGCACGCCGCGGCCGACCGACGACGAGATCGTGCACGCGCTCGAAGGTAATCTGTGCCGCTGCACCGGCTACGTGAGCATCGTCGCGTCGGTGCGCCGGGCCGCCGACGCGCCGGCCGGACCGCGCGACTGAGGAGCGACCGCGATGGACACGACCGCAGCGGCCGGCGAGGCCGCACGCTACGGCAGCGGCCATTCGGTCCGTCGCATCGAGGATCCGGCGCTGGTCACGGGCGCCGGCCGGTACGCCGACGACGTCCGGGCCGACGGGCAGCTGCATCTGGTGTTTCTGAGATCGCCGCACGCGCACGCGCGCATCGTGTCGGTCGATGCCCGCGACGCACTCGCCATGCCGGGCGTGGTCACGGTGCACACCGGCGCGGGCCTCGCGGCGGCCGGCGTGAAGCCGCTGCCGGTCAACGTCGCATTCGCGCGGCCCGACGGCTCACCGGCCGCATCGCCGCCGCGGCACGCGCTCGCGGTCGGGACCGTGCGCTTCGTCGGCGAGGCGGTGGCCGCGGTCGTGGCCGCCTCGCCGGAGATCGCGCGCGCCGCGCGAGACGCGATCGTCGTCGACTACCAGGACCTGCCCGCGGTCGCCGCGATCGAGGACGCGCTCGCGCCGGGCGCGCCCGCGGTGTGGCCGGCCGCGCCGGACAACCTCGCCGCGCGCGCGACCCACGGCGATCCGCGGGCCGCGGCCGCCGCGTTCGCCCGCGCCGCGCACGTGGTCGCGCTGCGCCTGGTCAACCAGCGCCTCGCGTCCAACCCGATGGAGCCGCGCGCGGTGCTCGCCCAGCCCGAGGCCGGCGGCACGGGGCGGCTGGTCGTGCGGCTGTCGTCGCAGATGCCCTCGGGCGTGCGCGACACGATCGCCGACCTGCTGGGCCTGCCGCACGCGCAGGTGCGCGTCCTGGTGGGCGACGTCGGCGGCGGCTTCGGCACCAAGACCGGGGCCTATCCCGAGGACGTGGTCACCGCGTTCGCCGCGCGTGCCGCGCAGGCGCCGGTCCGATGGACCGCCGAGCGAAGCGAGGAGTTCCTCGCCACCCACCACGGGCGCGACATCGACAGCACCGCCGAGCTCGCGCTCGACGCCGGCGGCCGCGCGCTCGCGCTGCGCATACGCACGCACGCGAACGTCGGCGCGTACGCGACCCGCACCGGCGTCGCCATCCAGCTGCGGATCGGCCCGTGGGTGTCGACCAGCATCTACGACATCCCGACGATCGACTTCGACCTGCGCGCGGTGCTGACGCACACCGCGCCGGTCGGCGCCTACCGCGGCGCGGGCCGGCCCGAGGCGATCTACGTGATCGAGCGCCTGATGGACGCGGCTGCGCGGCGGCTCGGGCTGGATCCGGCCGAGCTGCGGCTGCGCAACATGATCCCGCCCGAGCGCATGCCGTACCGCAACCCGATGGGGCAGGTCTACGACACCGGCGACTTCCCCTCGATCACGCGCCAGGGCCTGACGCTCGCCGACTGGGACGGGTTCGAGGCGCGCGCCGCGGCCTCGCGCGCGCGCGGCCGGCTGCGCGGTCGCGGGCTCGCGACCTTCCTCGAATGGACCGGAGGCAGCGCGTTCGAGGAGCGGGTCACGGTCCAGGTCTGCGGCGACGGCGTCATCGAGATCTACACCAGCACGCAGGCGATGGGCCAGGGCATCGCGACCGCCTACGCGCAGCTCGCGGTCGACGTGTTCGGCGTGCCGATCGACCGGGTGCGCATCGTGCAGGGCGACACCGACCGTGGCCAGGGCTTCGGCAGCGCGGGCTCGCGCTCGCTGTTCACCGCGGGCTCGGCGGTGCAGGTGGCATCGCAGCGCACGGTCGAACGGGCGAAGGACCTCGCCGCCCGCGCGCTCGAGTGCGCGCCGCAGGACCTCGAGTACCGCGACGCCTCGTTCTCGATCGTCGGCACCGACCGGCGTATCGGCCTGTTCGAACTCGCGGCACGCCAGCCCGACCGGCAGGTGCTCGTCGACTCGACCAGCGAGGTGTCCGGACCCACGTGGCCGAACGGCTGCCACGTCTGCGAGGTCGAGGTCGACCCGGACACCGGCGTGGTCGACGTGGTCTCGTACGTCTCGGTCAACGACGCCGGGCGGGTGGTGAATCCGATGATCGTGCGCGGACAGCTGGACGGCGGCGCGGTGCAGGGGCTCGGCCAGGCGCTGTGCGAGCGCGTGGTCTACGACCGGGCGTCGGGCCAGCTGCTGAGCGGTACGCTGTCCGACTACGCACTGCCGCGCGCCGATCTGATCGCCGCGTTTCGCACCGAGATGGACACGAGCGTGCCGTCGGTCAACAACCCGCTCGGGGTCAAGGGCGTGGGCGAGCTCGGCACGATCGGCGCGACGCCGGCGGCGGTCAACGCGGTGATCGATGCGCTCGCGCGCGCGGGCCGCGCGCAGGCGGCCGAGGCGATGCAGATGCCGCTGCTGCCCGAGACCGTGTGGCGCGCGCTGCATGGAGCCTGAGATGAACCCCTTCGACTACCACCGCCCCACGACCGTCGAGGAGGCGGTTCGAGCGCTGGCCGGCACGGCTGACGGCCGCTACCTCGCCGGCGGCCAGTCGCTGCTGCCGACGATGAAGCTCGGCCTGGCCGCGCCCACCGACCTGATCGACCTGGCGCGCATCGAATCGCTGCGCGGCGTGAGCGTGGACGACGAGGTCGTGCGCATCGGCGCGGGCACGCCGCACGCCCAGGTGGCGGCGCACGCGGGGCTGGCGCGAGCGGCGCCGGCGATCGCACGGCTCGCGGGGCGGATCGGCGATCCGGCGGTGCGCGCACGCGGCACGATCGGCGGCAGCCTTGCGCTGAACGACCCGGCGGCATGCTGGCCGGCGGCGGTGCTCGGGCTGGGTGCCACCGTGCGCACCGACCGCCGCACGATCGCCGCCGACGACTTCTTCGTCGGCCTGTACGAGACCGCGCTCGAGCCGGGCGAGCTGATCGTCGAGGTCGCCTTCCCGGTGCCGGCTCAGGCGGCGTGGCAGAAGTTCCCGCAGCCGGCGTCGCGCTTCTCGCTGGTCGGCGTGTTCGTCTCGCGAGGGCCGGCCGGGGTGCGCGTGGCGGTCACCGGTGCGGCGAGCTGCGTGTTCCGTGCGAGCGGCTTCGAGAGCGTGCTCGCCGCCGCATGGTCGGCCGCGGCGTTGGCGGACGTGCGGCAGTCGGCGCGGGCGCTGAACGCCGACCTGCACGCGTCGGCCGAGTACCGTGCGCATCTGGTGGGCGTGCTGTGCCGACGAGCGGTGGCGGCCGCCGGCGGTTGACCGCCGACGACACCCCGGCGCCCGCCCGGCCGCCGCGCCCGGTGATCGCGTTCGCGGTGCTGGGGGTGGGCGCCTCGGTGGCGCCGCTCGACTTCGCGGTCAACGTCGCGTTCCCGGCGATCGCGCACGCGTTCGCCCTGCCCACCCACGCGATCCGCTGGGTCGCGGTCTGCTACGTGCTCGTGACCGCGGCGCTGTTGGTCGGCTTCGGCGCGCTGGGCGACCGCATCGGGCACCTGCGGGTGTTCCGCGGGGGCCTGTGGCTCGCGGTTGCGGCGTTCGGGCTGTGCGCGATCGCACCCGCGTACCCGTGGCTGCTCGCCGCGCGTGCGCTGCAGGGGGTCGCCGTGGCGGCGCTGCTGTCGTGCGCGCCGGCGCTCGCCACGCGGCTGGTCGACGAGGCCGAGCGCACCTGGGCCCTCGGCGCGTTCGCATCGATGTCGGCGGCGGCGACGCTGATCGCGCCGTACGCCGGCGGTCTCGCGATGGCCGCGCTCGGCTGGCCGGGCGTGTACTGGATGCGCATGCCGCTCGTGCTCGCGGCGATCGCCGGGCTGCCTCGGCTCGCGCGCGAGCTGCGGCCGGCGCCACGCCGCGACGCGCCGTTCGATGCGCGAGGCGCCGCGCTGCTCGCCGCGGCGATCGCGGCCTGGCTGCTCGCGCCGGCTCTGCTGGGTCCGGGCGCGGGCGCCTGGCCGGCGCTGGCGCTGGCCGCGGCCGGCGCGCTGCTCACCGCGGCCTTCGTGCGCAGCCAGCGGGCGTCGCCGGCCCCGGTGCTGCCGCGCAACGCCGGGCTCGGCGCCGCGTTCATGTGGCTGAACGCGGGCGCGTGCGTCGTGCAGTTCGCGTGCTTTGCGGTGCCGCTGATCCTGCCTTTCCTGTTGTTGCGGGGGTGGGGGTGGACCCCGCCGGCTGCGGGCGCGCTGCTCACCGCGTGGGCGCTGGGCGGGCTCGCGGGCGCGTGGCTCGCACCGCGCACGGTCGCCGCCTGGGGCGCGGCGCACGCGAGCCTCGCCGGGCTCGCGGCCGCAGCCGCCGGGCTCGCGGGACTCGCGGCGATCGCCGCCGGGCCGGCCGCCGGGCCGTTGGCCGCGCTGATCGCGGTGCAGCTGCTGCAGGGAGCGGGCCACGGGCTGTGGCAGGTCGCGTACGCGGATCGGGTGGTCGCGGCGCTGCCCGAGTCGAGGCGCGGCGTCGCGGGCAGCCTGTCGATCGTGACCCGCAACGTCGGCGTGGTGGTGGGCGCCACGCTGTGGACCGGGATGCTGCAGTGGCACGAGGCGGCGGCGCTCGCCGCCGGCACCGACCCGCGGAGCACGCTGCCGGCCGCGGTCGCGGCGGTCTACGCGGCGGCGACGGCGATCGTCGCGCCGTTCGCGGTGGCCGCGCTGCTGGGCGCACGCGGCCGCACGGCCTAGTCCGTGAAGATGATCGGCCCCGAGCGCCCGCGTGCGATGCTGACCGTCACCGCAACGACTGCGAGGAGGCGGCGATGGAGGAGACGGCGATGGAGGGGGCCCGACGGTCGGGCCGGCGTTCGGGCGCACCGGCCCTCAACGCGCGAGGTCAGGTGACCGTGCCGAGGCACCTGCGGCAGGCGCTGCGCATCGGGCCGGGCAGCGAGGTGCTGTTCGTGGTCGACGATCGCGGCGAGGTCGTGCTGCGGGCCGGCGAGCGGCACCCCGGAGCGCGACCGCGCGTGGGTGCGGCGCTCGGGTGGGACCGGACATCGGGCGGCCGGCGCGCGCCGGGCCCGCGGCGAACGGCGGGCCGGATGCAACCGGCGGGCGATGCCGCTGCGGGCTGAGGCCGCCGGCGCACGGTGCAGGGGTCCGGGCGCCGCGCCCGGTGCCGGGGGCGCCGTGCACGTTCGCGCCGCGGGCCGCGCCTGACAGAATGGCCGAACCCCGCCCCGGAGGCCACCGATGTCGCCCACGCTGGACCGCGACCGCCTGCTCGCCCTCGTGCGCTCAATGCCGAAGGCCGAACTGCACCTTCACGTCGAGGGCTCGCTCGAGCCCGAGCTGATCTTCGAGCTCGCCGCGCGCAACGGCGTGCCGCTCGCCCATCCGAGCGTCGAAGCGCTGCGCGCCGCGTACGCGTTCCGCGACCTGCAGAGCTTTCTCGGCCTGTACTACGCCGGCGCCTCGGTGCTGTGCACCGAGGACGACTTCCACGCGATGGCGATCGCCTACTATCGCCGCGCCGCGGCCGACGGCGTGATCCACGCCGAGCTCTTCTTCGACCCGCAGACCCACACCGCGCGCGGCGTGCCGATGGGCGCGGTGATCGGCGGCCTCGCGCGCGCCCGCGACCAGGCCGCGCGCGAGATCGGCGTGAGCAGCTCGCTGATCCTGTGCTTCCTGCGCCATCTGAGCGAAGCGCAGGCGTTCGATGCGCTGCGGGCCGCGCTGCCGTACCGGGACCAGTTCATCGGCGTGGGCCTGGACTCCAGCGAGCGCGGGCATCCGCCGCAGAAGTTCGAACGGGTGTTCGCGCGCTGCCGCGCACTCGGGCTGCACGTGGTCGCGCACGCGGGCGAGGAGGGTCCGCCGGCATACATCGAGGCGGCGCTCGACCGACTGGGGGCCGAGCGCATCGACCATGGCGTGACCTGCATGCGCCGCCCCGCGCTGGTGAAGCGGCTCGCGCGGGCCCGTGTGCCGCTCACCGTGTGCCCGCTCTCCAACCTCAGGCTGCGGGTGGTCGACACGCTGGCCGACCACCCGCTGCCGCACATGCTCGCCGCCGGGCTGCGCGTGACCGTGAACTCGGACGACCCGGCCTATTTCGGCGGCTACCTGAACGCAAACTACGAGGCGCTGTTCACGACCTTCCCGCAGCTCGGTGTCGGTGACGCCTGGCGCCTTGCGGCGAACGGATTCCAGTCCGCGTTCGCACCCGAGAGCGTGAAGCGGCGCTGGCGCGCCCGCCTGGTCAAGCACTTCGTGAACGCGCTGCGGGGCCGCCCGGCGCTGCGGTCGCACTGAGTCGGCAGCTGGGCACCGCGACCCACCGGTGCCACCCGCCCGCCGGCCGTGCCCTCCACGGGCCCCGCGTCGCGGACCGAGGCACAATGACTCGGCCGGGCGATCCCGCCCGCAGCTGCCTCGCCAGGACACCATGCGCGCACTGCCCTTCGCCGCCTCAAGACTCCTCGCCGTCGCGCTGGCGGCCCTGCTGCCCGGCGTCGCGCCCGCGCAGGTGATCGTCACGCCGACGACCCCCGTGCCCGCGGCCTCGGCCTCCGCGCCCGCCGCCCCGGCGCCCGCGCCGCCGCAGCTGCCGTTCGCCGAGCGCACGGTCACGCTGGAGAACGGCGTGGTCGGCCGCGCGGTGACCGTGGCGAGCGCGAATCCGCGCCACTACGAGGACATCGTGCAGAAGCGCCCGATGCCGGCGGTGACGCTGCACGCGAAGCTGTTCGTGCCGCGCGGGGTCGTCAAGGCGCCGGCGGTGATCATCGCGCCGGGCTCGGGCGGAGTGAATCCGTCGATGCTCGTGCACGCGCGGGCGCTGGTCGACTCGGGCATCGCGGTGCTGCTGCTGGACCCGTTCGGCGGACGCGGCGTGAAGGACACGATCGCCGCGCAGACCCAGCTCTCGTTCGCCGCCTCGACCTGGGACGTATTCGCGTCGGTGCGCGCGCTCGAGGCGCAGCCGGACATCGATCCGACGCGCATCGGTGCGATGGGCTACAGCCGCGGCGGCCTCTCGGTGCTGCAGGCCGCGGTGCGGCCGGTGGCCGAGGCCGCGCTCGGCCCGGGCCGCGCGCTGCGCGCGGTGCTCGCCGGCTGGCCGTGGTGCGGCTACCAGTTCGCCGACCCGCAGACCGCGCCGACCGCGGTGCGCTTCGCGGTCGCCGACCTGGACACCTGGGTGTCGCCGATCCAGTGCCAGGCGTACTTCAACGCGATGCGGCCGCGCAACCCGGCGGTGAGCTTCCGGCTGTTCCGCGGCGCGAGCCACGGCTTCGGCTACGGCACGCCGCTGAGGGAGATCCCGCAGGCGATCCACGCGCTCAACGGCCCGATCGTCTACTTCGATTCGCGCGGCGTACCGCAGGACCCGTGGAGCGGCGACGCGCTCCCGGACGCGGACGACCTCGCGATCGCGAAGCTCGGCGAGCCCTTCATGGGGCGCGGCGTGCGCGCCGGCACGCAGGGCGAGCAGATGGCCGAGTTCGTGCGCGACGCGGTGGGGTTCTTCATCACCCAGCTGAAGCTGTAGGCGCGGCTCGCGGTCCGGCCTGGGCGCAGGTCCGCGTTCGCCTCGAACCCGATCAGCGGCTCGGGTCCACCAGCACCTTCGCGCCGGTCGCCCGGCCCGCATACAGCCGGATCTGCGCTTCGCTGAGCAACTGGGCGAGCGACAGCGTGCGCGCGTAGCGGCTGGCGAACGTGGTGTGCAGCTCGTCGACCACGCGCTGGCGCAGCCGCGCCTGGCTCTCGCGGCCGAGCTTCTGCAGGTACGGGAACAGCAGCCAGCCGCCGACCCCCCAGGCCAGACCGAAGCTGCGGACGATCTCGGTCGGCGAGGTGTCCAGCATGCCGTACAGGTAGACCTGCTTGTGCACGTTCGAGCCGTAGCGGCTGTAGGCCTGCGGCTGACGGCGGCCGATCGCGGCCTCCATGCACGCGAGGATCTGGCCGGCGAGCCGGCCGCCGCCGATCGCGTCGAAGGCGAGCGTCGCCCCGGTCGCCACCAGCGCGTCGGTCAGCGCGTCGGTGAAGTCGGCGCGCGAGGCGTCGACCACGTGCGCCGCCCCCTGGCCGCGCAGCAGCTCGACCTGCTCCGGGCGGCGCACCACGCTCACCAGACCGATGCCGTCCTTCATGCAGATGCGGTTGAGCATCTGGCCGAGGTTGGAGGCCGCGGCGGTGTGCACCAGCGCGGTGTGACCCTCGCGCCGCATCGTCTCGACCATGCCGAGCGCGGTGAGCGGGTTCACGAAGCACGACGCGCCGGCCTCGGGCGCGGTGCCCTCGGGCAGCACCAGCGCGTCCGCGGCGCGGACCGCGCGGTACTGGCCGTACATCGCGCCCCCGATCATCGCGACCACCCGGCCGAGCAGCGCCTGCGCGGCCGGCGACGATCCGGCGGCGACCACGGTGCCCGCGCCCTCGTTGCCCACCGGCATCGATTCGCCCACCCGCCCCGCCACGCCCGCCATCGCGCGCTCGGGAACGGCGGCGGTCACCACGGGCCGCTCGGGCGGGCCGGAGACCCGCAGCGTGGACAGGTCCGCCGGGCCGAACAGCAGCCCGAGGTCGGACGGATTCACCGGCGTGGCCTGGACCCGCACCAGCACCTCGTCCGGCCCGGGTGCCGGCACCGGCAGCTCCACCAGCGACACCTCGAGCACGGCGTCGGGCCGGATCAGCGAACGCAGCTGCAGGCCGCTGCGGGGCGTAGCGTTCATCGCGGTCTCCTCGGTTCGGGGCACCATTGGACCACGCTCCGGCGCCGTCCGCGCACCGCGGGCGCGCTCAGCGCGGCGGCGTGGCGGCCAGCTCGTCGAGCAGCCGGTCCTTGCGCGACCATTGCGCGTCGACCCACGCGCGCAGCCGGGCGCGGTGATCCGGGTCGTTCTGCGGATCGCCGCCGAGCAGATCGGCGGGAATCGGGAGCCGGTCGACGCGCACGGTCACCGCATCGACCCGGCCGGTCATCAGGTCCCAGAAGGTCGGCACCCTGCCCGGGTAGTGCAGGGTCACGTCGAGCAGCGCGTCGAAGCGCTCGCCCAGGGTCGCGAGCGCGACGCCCAGCCCGCCGATCCTCGGCACGAGCAGGTGGCGGTACGGTGCACCCTGCTGCGCGTGCTTGGCGGGCGTGAAGCGCGTGCCCTCGACGAAATTGATCACCGACGTCGGGATGCGCTTGAACTTCTCGCACGCCGCCCGGGTGGCGCGCAGGTCGCTGCCGCGCGCGTCGGCGCCGCGGCCGCGCTTCATGAACGGGAAGTCCAGCGCCCACCACGCCAGCCCGATCACCGGCACCCAGATCAGCTCCTGCTTGAGGAAGAACTTCAGCATCGGGATGCGGCCCGCGAACACCCGCTGCAGCACGAGGATGTCGACCCAGCTCTGGTGGTTGCTCTGAACCAGGTACCAGCCGTCCGGCCGCAGGCCGTCCACGCCCCGTACGTCCCAGCGCATCCGTGGGTTCACGGCGCCGATCCACCGGGTGTTGTTGCCGATCCAGAGCCGCGCGATGCCGTTGATCGCGCGGTCGCACGCACGGCGCACCCCGGCGACCGGCACGCCGAGCTTGAGCAGCGCGAGCAGCAGCATCGGCACGATGCCGGCCAGCGTGAGCAGCGCGATCGACAGCCCGGCGAGCACCCCGCGGGCGACGGGCGGCAGCAGCGCGTGCACGGTCGTGCCCGACCTTCAGCGCGACGTTCGCGCGGCGCGAGGTGCGAGGCACGCCGCCATGCTGGGCTCGGCGCGCGGCGCCGCGCGACCCGGGGGGCGGGGCTCGGCCGGTTGCGGCAGGGCTCGGGGCCGATCGGCGCCAGGCCCCCGAATGACGTCGACGGTTCGCATCGGTCGGGGCGCGGCGACGGGTCCGGGCGGATCGCCCGCGCGACACCGTGCCGTTGCGCAGTATACGGACCGGACCGAACCGCGACCGACGCGCCCGCGTCCCGACCGGCTTGATCCGTCCGCGCCCGAGGGGGTCGCAGCGCGCACGCCGCGCGCGCCTTCGGCTATCGTTGCGACCATGCACGCCGTCCGCTTCTCCCGTTTCGGTCCCGCCCACGAGGTCGCCGAGCTCGCCGAGGTGCCCGAGCCCGAGGCCCCGGGCCCGGGCCGCGTGCTGCTCGAGATCGAGCGCTCGCCGATCAATCCGGCCGACCTGCTGATGTTCGAGGGCCGCTACGGCGCCGCGCCGCCACGGCTGCCGGTGTGGGCGGGCGGCGAGGCGGTGGCGCGCGTGGTCGCGCTCGGCGCCGGGGTCGGCCACCTCGCGGTCGGCGACCGGGTGCTGGCGCTGCTCGCCGGCCGCGGCAACTGGCGGCCGCGCACCACGGTCGCGGCCGAGCGGCTGTTCGCGCTGCCGACGGCCGACGTCGACCAGCTCGCGATGCTCGGTGTGAATCCGCCCACCGCCTGGCGGATGCTCGAGGACTTCGTCGCACTCGCCGAGGGCGACTGGTTGATCCAGAACGCGGCCAATTCGGGCGTGGGCCGCGCGCTCATCGCGTTCGCCCGCCGGCGTGGGCTGCGCACGGTCAACGTGGTGCGACGCGAGTCGCTGGCCGAGCCGCTGCGCGCGCTCGGTGCGGACGTCGTGCTCACCGACGGCGTGGACCTCGCCGCGCGCGTGATCGCCGCCACCGGCGGTGCGCGTCCCCGGCTGGCGATCGACGCGGTCGCCGGCGAGGCGACCCGGCGGCTCGCGCAGTCGCTCGCCGACGGCGGCACGCTGGTCAACTACGGGCTGCTGTCGGGCCAGCCGTGCGCCACCGACGCCGGCGACCTGGTGTTCCGCGACCTCACGCTGCGCGGCTTCTGGCTCGCGAACTGGTTCGCGCGCGCGCCGCTCGACGAGATGCACGCGCTGTACCGTCAGCTCGGCGCGGCGATCGCCGACGGCACGCTGCAGGTGCCGGTGGAGGCGGTCTATCCGCTCGCCAAGTTCCGCGAGGCACTCGCGCACGCGGCGCGCCGGGGACGCAACGGCAAGGTGCTGCTCGCCCCGAACGGCTAGGCGTCGCCGAGCGACCGCGCCCGCCGGGCCGCGGCAGCCGCATGCGCCCGCCCGATCGCGGTCAGGAAGTGCTCGAACGGCGGCGGCTCGGCCGCCGGATCCTTGGCCGCCTCGTCGAAACGGCGCAGCCGCACTGCGGACTGCCAATTCGGCTCGCGCTCGAACGCGCGGGCCTCGGCCGCGCGCATCGGACCGCCCTGCAGCGCCAGCGAGCGCACCGAGTCGTCGGACAGCGTCGCCGGATACGCGGGATCGACCGCGCACAGGTAGCGCTTGGCGGCCACGTGCGCCGCAACCGGCCGGACCACCGCATCGTCGAACCAGCGCGCGAGGAATCGGGCGCCCCGCGCCTCGTGCCGGTCATCGACCCCGCGGCGTGCCGGGTCGTCGCCGAGATCGTGGATCATGTGGCCGACGTCGTGCAGCAGCGCCGCCACCACCAGCTCGTCGCCCGCGCCATGCCGCTCGGCGATCGCGGCCGCCTGCAGGGCGTGCTGCAGCTGGCTCACCTCGGTGAGCCCGTAGCGACCGGCGGCCCGCCGCCCATAGATCGCCTGCAACGCATCGTGTAGCTCGTCCATTTCCGACCCCCGCCGAACTCCGCGAGCCTACGGGTGCGCGATGACGGCGCCAAGACCGCGTCACCGGGCGGCCGGTGCGCGTGGCGGCGACGACCCGACCGCCCGAGCGCCACGTTCGCGATCACTGCGGCCGCCGCCGGTCGGCCATCCGCGCCAGCGGTCGAGCTCGGGCTGTCCGGGAGCGTGGCGCGTGATTGACTCCGTTGATGACGCTGATCTTCGACGTCCGCACCCTGTTCTTCGTCGGCGTGGTCTCGGCGGCGACATGCGCGGCGATGCTGTGGTTCAGCCGGCGGGTGCACGCTCGCTCGCGCGACGGCATGGTCTGCTCGGCGCTCGCGCTGCTGTCGTACGGCGCCGCGATGGGGCTGATCGCGCTGCGAGGCTCGGTACCCGATGCGCTGTCGTACCCGGTGGCCAACGCGCTCGGCTGCGGTGCGGCGCTCGTGATGTACGAGGGCGTGCGGCGCATCGTGGGCGCGCGCTCGCTCGCATGGCCGCTCGCCGGCGGGGTGGCGGCGATCTTCGCGCTGCAGTTCGCGCTCGGATCGGACGCCGCGGCGTTCGACACCCGGCTGCTGCTCACCTCGGTCTTCCAAGGCGGCTTCGCCGCGCTGTCGATGCCGCTGCTGTGGCGTCGCATCCGTTCGGGCGAGGATCCGAGGCAGCCGCTGTGCTGGGCGATCGTGTTGCTCGCGCTGATGGTCGCGGGTCACGGGCTGCGCTTCACGATCACCGCGCTTCACGGCGCGGTGCCCTCGCCCGACGGCATGATCCAGGGCGCGGTCCAGATGCTGATGCCGACCCTGTTCGCGCTCGTGCCGATGGTCTACGCGCTGGTGCTGATCGGCCTGGTCAACGGGCGGATCGCGAAGGAACTGTGGGCACTCGCGTCGACCGACATGCTGACCGGGCTGCGCACCCGCCGACGCTTCCTCGAGGAGGCGCGCGAGGCGATCGAGTCCGGCGACGGGACGTCGCGTACGGTGCTGCTGATGCTGGACCTGGACCGGTTCAAGCAGATCAACGACCGGTACGGACACGCCGCTGGCGACCGCGTACTCGCCCGGTTCGCGGCGCTCCTGCGCGATCACGCGCCGGCCGACGCGCTGATCGGCCGGCACGGCGGCGAGGAGTTCTGCATGCTGCTGCGCGTCGCCGACCCGAGCGAGGGCCGCGCGCACGCGCAGCGCCTGTGCGAGAACGTTCGCACCGCGGTGCTGGGGCCCAGCGGCTCGGAGGAGCCCGGGGTGACCGTGTCGATCGGACTGGCCGATCAGCGCGACGGCGCCTCGCTCGAGGCGCTGCTGCTCGCCGCTGACCGGCGTCTGTACCGCGCCAAGAGCGAGGGCCGCGACCGCGTGGTGCACGCCGATGTCGCGCCCCCCGAGCGACGCGACGTACGTCCGTGGCCCCGACCGCGCGCCACCCCCGCGGAGACGGCCGCGAACGCGCCACCCGCGCCCGCGGGACGCGTCGGGGTCTGATCCGCACGCACCCGCCGGGCCCGGGCCGGGGTCCGATCGTCCGATCGCGCAGCCCGGCGTGTGGTGAGTCGGTCACGGAACCGCCCGGGCACGGGTGCGATCCCTCCCTGGAACTCACCGCGCGGGGGCCGCTGCGGCTGCGGGATGCCGGGCTCGCGGCCGCCGCCCGCCGCGGTGTACGCTCGCGGCACCCCCTTGCCCGGCCCCCGTGCCCCACCCCCACGATGACGCCCCTGGGTTGCCAGCGCGCACTGTTCGCGCTGCCCGAGACCGACACCTGGCTGAACAGCGCGTACATGGGGCCGCTGCCGCGCCCGGTGCTCGAGGCCGGCCACGCGGCGCTCGACCTGAAGGCTTTCCCGGCGCGCATCACTCCGGCCGACTTCTTCGTGCCGGCCGAGCGCACGCGTGAGCGCTGCGCGGCGCTGGTCGGTGCCAATCCCGAGCGCGTGGCCTTCGTGACCAACGTCGCAGCCGGCACCGCGATCGTCGCGCGCAACCTCGAGCCGAGGCCGGGCTCGAACGTGGTGGTGCTCGACCGCCTGTTCCCGAGCAACCTGTTCGCGTGGCGCGGCTGGCGCCGCGAGGGCGTGACGGTGCGCACCGTGACACCGCCCCCGGCCGACGCCGCCGATCCGCGCGCGTGGCGCGCGCGCTGCGAGGCCTGGAGCCGCGCGGTGGTCGACGCGATCGACGGCGACACGCTGCTCGCCGCGGTCGAGCAGGCGCACTGGACCGACGGCACGCTGTTCGACCTGGACGCGATCGCGGCGCGCTGCCGCGTCACCGGCGCGGCGCTGGTCGTCGACGCGACGCAGACCGCCGGCGCGATGCCGATCGACGCCGGCGCGCTGCGGGCCGATCTGCTGGTCGTGCATGCATACAAGTCGATGCTGTCGAATTACGGGCTCGGCTTCGCGGTGCTCGGCGACCGGTTCGCCGACGGGCGCCCGCACGAGGAGAGCTGGCTCGTGCGCCGCGGCGCCGAGGACTTCTCGCGGCTGGTCGACTACCAGGACGACTACGCCGCCGGCATGCGCCGCTACGACACCAGCCTGCGCGCCAATCCCGTGCTGATCCGCATGCTCGAGGCCGCGAGCGGTCTGCTGCTCGAGTGGCGCCCCGAGCGCATCCGCGAGTACCTGCTGGGCATCTCGCGCGACGCGGTCGCGCGGCTGCGCGCGGCGGGCTTCGGCGTGGCCGACGAGGACCTGCGCGCGGCCAACGTGTTCGGCGTGCACCTGCCCGGCGGGCTCGCCGCAGAGGGCTGCCGCGCCGAGCTCGCGCGCCGCCGCGTGCACGTGTCGGTGCGCGGTGACGCGGTGCGCGTGTCCCCGCACGTGTACAACGACGCCCAGGACCTCGCGCGGCTGGCCGACGCCCTGATCGAGGTCGGCGGGCGCTGAGCGGCGGGTGCCCGCACCCGCCCGGTCTATGCCCCGGCGCCCGCCGCTCGGGCCGCGTCGCGCCGGCGCATCCGCCGCGCAAGGCGCGCAAGCAGCCGCTCGACGTCGTCGACGTACGTGAACACCGCCGGCACCACCAGCAGCGACAGCAGCGTCGACGTGATCAGCCCGCCGATCACCGCGATCGCCATCGGCGCGCGGAAACTCGGGTCGGCGCCCCAGCCGACTGCGATCGGCACCATGCCGGCGCCCATCGCGATCGTCGTCATCACGATCGGCCGCGCGCGCTTGTGGCAGGCGTCCACCAACGCGTCGAACCGGCTCATCCCGTTGCGCCGCGCGACGATCGCGTACTCGACCAGCAGGATCGAGTTCTTGGTCACGATGCCCATCAGCATCAGCAGGCCGATCAGCGAGGGCATCGAGAAGCTCTTGCCGGTGAGCAGCAGCAGCACGAACGCGCCGCCGATCGACAGCGGCAGCGCCGCGAGGATGGTCACCGGCTGCAGGAAGTCGCGGAACAGCAGCACCAGCACCATGTAGATGCACAGCACGCCGATCGCCATCGCCAGCCCGAAGCTCGCGAACAGCACCTGCATCTCCTGCGCGTCGCCCTGCTCGGCCAGCTTGACGCCGGGCGGCGGCGACGCGATCGCGGGCAGCCGGATCGCCTGCGCGTAGACCTCGCCCAGCTCGCGGCCGGCGAGCTCCACCTCGAGCGTGACGTTGCGGCTGCGGTTGAGCCGGTCGATCTGCGCCGGGCCGCTGTCGATGGTCACGGTCGCGACGTTGCCCAGCCGCACCGGGCCGTGGCGCCCGGGCACGGTCAGGCGCTCGATCGCGGCGAGGTCCGCGCGCACCGCATCGGGCAGCTTCACGCGGATCGGCACCTGCCGCTCGGCGAGGTTCAGCTTCGGCAGGCCGACGTCGTAGTCGCCCGCGGTGGCCACGCGCACGGTCTCGGCGATCGCCTGCGCGGTCACGCCCAGGTCGGCCGCACGCGCGAAGTCCGGCCGCACGATGATCTCGGGCCGCACCAGGCTCGCGCTCGAGCTCACGTTGCCCACGTCCGGCAGCGTGCGCAGCTCGCGCTCGGCGGCGCGCGCGGCGGCTGCGAGCGCGTCCGGGTCATCGCTGCGCAGCACGAGCTGCATCTTCACGCCGGTGTCCTGCGGACCCACGGTGATCCGCACGCCCGGCACGCCCGAGAGCCGAGCACGGATGCGGTCCTCGAGCTGCTGCTGCGTGACGTCGCGGTCGGTGCGCGGCGTCAGCGTGACCGTCAGCACCGCCTTGCGCGCCTCGGGCGCCGCGCCCACCGCGAAGACGTCGCCCGACGCGCCGCCGCCCACCGAGCTGAACACCTGCCTCACGTCGGGCAGCCCCCCCAGCAGCATGCGCACCTGCTCGGCGACCTCGCGCGTATCGGCGAGCGTGCTGCCGGGCGGCAGCTCGACGCTGACCAGCGTCTGCGCCCGGTCGGCCGGCGGCACGAAGCCGGTGGGCAGCAGCGGCACCAGCAGGATCGAGCCGAGGAAGAAGGCCCCGGCGAGCACCGATGTCGCCAGCCGGTGGCGCAGGCACCATCGCACCATCCGCAGGTAGGTGCGCATCACGACACCGTCGCGCGACTCGTCGACCGGCGACACCGCGGCCGGCCCGATCGCGTCGCGGTCCATCGAGAACGCGGGCGGGTGCGGGTCGTGCGCCGGGGCGGCGCCGTGCGGCCGCTTCGCGGGCTTGAGCAGGTAGGCGGCCATCATCGGCGTGAGCAGCCGCGCGACCACCAGCGACGCGAGGATCGCGAGCACCGCGGTCCAGCCGAACTGCTTGAAGAACTTGCCGGCGATGCCCGACATGAACGCGGTGGGCAGGAACACCGCGACCAGCGCGAAGGTGGTCGCAATCACCGCGAGCCCGATCTCGTCGGCCGCCTCCATCGCCGCCTGGTAGGGCGACTTGCCCATCGCCAGGTGTCGGTTGATGTTCTCGATCTCGACGATCGCGTCGTCGACCAGGATGCCGACCACCAGCGCGAGCGACAGCAAGGTCACCGTGTTCAGCGTGAAGCCGAACAGGTGGATGCCGAGGAAGGTGGGGATCACCGACAGCGGCAGCGCCGCAGCGCTGACGAAGGTCGAGCGCCAGTCGCGCAGGAACAGCCAGACGACGACGACCGCGAGCAGCGCGCCCTCGTAGAGGAGCGCCATCGAGCCGGCGAAGTTCTCGCGCACCGGCGCGGCGTTGTCGATCGCCTCGACGAAGCGCACGTTCGGGTGCTCGGCCGCGAGCGCGGCCATCGCGCCGCGCACGCCATCGGCGACCGTGATCTCGCTCGCACCGCGCGTGCGCATCACCTCCACGCCGATCACCGGACGGCCGTCGGCCAGCGCGACCGAGCGCGGCTCGGCGACCGTGTCGACGACGCTCGCCACCTGCCCGAGCCGCACGCGGCGACCGTCGGCGATCGGCAGCTCGACGTCCGCGAGCGCCGCGGCGCTGGCGACCGTCGCGATCGTGCGCACCGCCTGCTCGGCGCCGCCGACGTCGCCGCGCCCGCCGGGCGCCTCCTGCTGCACCTCGCGCAGCCGGCGCGATACGTCCGCCGCGGTCACGCCGAGCGCCGCCATGCGGTTCGCGTCGAGCTCGACGCGCACCTCGCGCGTGACGCCGCCAATCCGCTTGACCTGGCCGACGCCCGGCACCGCGAGCAGCCGTCGCGCGACCGTGTTGTCGACGAGCCAGGACAGCGCCTCGACGTCGGGCTGCGCGCCATCGACCGTCCAGGTGACCACCGGCCGCCCGGCGGTGCTCGCCTTGGTCACCGCTGGGTCGCGCAGGTCGGCCGGCAGGTCGGCGCGCACGCGGCTCACCGCGTCGCGCACCTCGTTGACCGCCTCGGACGCGTCCTTCTCGAGCACGAACTCGATCGTCAGGCTGACCTGGCCGTCGAGGATGCGGGTGAGCAGGTTCTTCACCCCCTGCAGCGAGGCCACCGCGTTCTCGAGCTTGCGCGCGACCTCGGTCTCGAGCTGCGCGGGTGCGGCGCCCGGCAGGCTCGCATCGACCGTGACGATCGGCAGTTCGATGTCCGGGAAGTCCTGCACGCCCATCACCCGGTACGCGTACAGACCGGCGAGCGTGAGCAGCACGAACAGCAGCACCGACGGGATCGGATTGCGGATCGACAGCGACGAGAAGTTCACTTCCCGTCCCCGGCCGAGGTCACCTGCACCAGGTCGCCGTCGTTCAGGAAGCCGCCGCCGCGCTCCACCAGCGGGGTGTCGGGGTCGAGCCCCTCGAGCACCTCGATGCGCTCGCCCGTACGCCGTCCGGTGCGGACCTTCTGCTGCACGACCCGACCGGCTTCGACGCGGAACACGTACGCGAAACCGTCGCGCAGCACGACCGCCGACTGCGGCACGGTGAGCGCGGTCGAGCTGCCGAGCTCGAACTCGCCCTGCGCGAACATGCCGGGCCGGGCGCTGCCGGCGGGCAGATCGACATAGACCCGCGCGTTGCGGGTCTGCGCGTCGACCACCGGACCGAGCATCCGCACGGTACCCGCGGTCGGTTCGCCGGCGGCCGGCCGCACGACCACCCGCTGCCCCGGACGCACCCGGTCCAGTTCGCTGGAGGGCAACTCGGCCCGCCATTCGATGCGGCCACGCAGCACCAGCCGGAACAGCTCCTGGCCGGCGGGCACGACCGCCCCGACCGTGGCCGGGCGCGCGGACACGATCCCGCCGTCGGGCGCGCGCACGCGGGTCTGGCGCAGCCGCAACGCGGCCGAGTCGCTCTGCGCGCGCGCCGCCGTCACCCGCGCCTCGGCGAGCTCCACGCGCGCCTGCGCGGTCTGCTCGGCGGTCAGGAACTGCGCGACCTGCTGCGCCGACAGCGCGCCGGTGCTCTCGACCTGGCGCGCGCGCTCGGCATTGGCGCGCGCCTCGGCGGCGGCCGCCCGCGCCTCGGCCAGCCCGGCCTGCGCCTCGGCCTGCGCGGCCTGCGCGGCGGCGAGCTCGACGCGCACCGTGTCGTCCTGCAGTACCGCCAGCAACTCGCCCGCGCGCACGGTCTGCCCGACGTCGGCGCGCAGCTCGACGATCCGCAGCCCGCCGATCTCGGCGCCCACCAGCGCCTCCTGCCACGCGGCGACGCTGCCGTGCGCCACCAGCGCATCGGCGATCACGGTGCGCGTCGGTCGCACCGTGGTCACCACCAGCGCGGGCCGCGGCCTGCCGGCGGTTGCGGCCGGCCGAGCGGCCGCGGTGGACGGAGTTCCTGCGGGGGACGCGCCGGCCGCGGTGGCCGAGGTGGCGGGGGCGGTCGCCGGCGGGTCGGCGGGGCGCGAGCACGCGGCCAGCACGACCACGGCCGAGGCGACCGCCGCGGCGGCGAGGGGGGTTCGGGTCATCGGGACATCCTCGTCTGCGGGGTCCAACCGCCGCCGAGCGCGCGGTACAGCGACACCCACGCGGCGACGCGGTCGCGCTGCACCGCGGCGAGCGTCGAATCCGCCGACAGCGCGAGCCGGCGCGACTCCTCGAGCTCGATCAGGCTGCCCAGGCCGGTGCGCCAGCGCGCCTGCGCGGCCGCGAACGCCTCGCGGTAGCCCTGCGCGGCGGCGCGCGCATCCGCGTCGCGGTCGTTCGCTGCGGCCAGCCGCACCAGCGCCTCCTCGACCTCGCGCACCGCCTGCCGGGCCTGCGCCCGGTACCGCGCCTCGGCCGCCCGATACGCGTCGCGGGCGGCCTGCGACACCGCCGCGCGGCGACCCCCGTCGAACAGCGGCACCGTGACCGACGGGCCGATCGACCAGGGGGTGAGCGTCGCCGATCCGCCGCCGGTCTCCAGCCGCAGCGGGCCGATCGATCCGGCGAGCGACAGCCTCGGGTAGCGGTCGCCGTCGGCCACCCCGACGTCGGCGCTCGCCGCGGCGAGTTCGCGTTCGGCGGCGGCGAGGTCGGGGCGCTGCGCGAGCAGATCGGCGGGCACGCTCGTCACAGCGAAGGCCCGCGGTTCGGGAAGCCGGCCGGCGGTGCCCGCCAGGCGCTCGCGCACTTCGGCTTCGGACAGCCCGGTGAGCGCGACCAGCGCCTTCACCGACACCTCGCATTCGGCGCGCTGCGCGATCAGCCGGTTCGCGGCCTCGGCGGCGCTGCCGCGCGCGAGCGCGGCCGCCGCCGGCGCCTGGAATCCGGCCGCGGCCGCGGCGGTGCCGATCCGCGCGGTCTCGGCGCGCGACGCCGCGTCGGCCTGGACGATCGCCTCCAGCGCCTCGCAGTAGCGGTGCTGCAGGTACTGCGCGGCGACCTCGGCAGCCACCGACACGCGCGCATCGTGCCATTCGGCGTCTCGCGCCGCGAGCCGCGCGTCGGCACCCTCGCGCTCGCGCGCGATCCGGCCGAACAGGTCGATCTCCCAACCCGCCTGCGCGGTGGCGCCCGTCTGCGTGGCCACCCGCAGCGTGGTGCCGACCGCGACCGTGCCGCGCGAGGCCAGCGCATTCGCGTCGAGCGTCGGCAGCCCCGCGGCCTGCGCGGCGATCGCCGTCGCGCGGGCCTGCGAGATCCGCGCGGCCGCCTGCGCGAGCGATCCGCTCTCGCGCTGCGCCGCCGCCTGGAACGCGTCCAGCGCCGGATCCTCGAACTGCGCCCACCAGCCCACCAGGTCGTCGGCGCGGCCGCCGTGGGGCAGCCGGGCCTGCCAGCGCGCGTCCGCCCGCGCCGCGTCTGCGGACTCGGCGGCCGACAGCGAGCGGGTCGCCGGCGGCCCGGCGTAGTCGGAGCCCACGCGCGGCAGCGCGCCGCACGCGCCGAGCGTGCCGGCCAGCACCGCGGCGACCGCCCGGACTCCGCGCGGACGCACCGGCTCAGCCTCCCGCGCCGGCGGCACGACGCCGCCGCTCGCCGACGATCACCGACTCGGCGTAGCCCGCGAGCCGGCGCGCCATCGCGTCGATGTCCGCCTCGCCCGACAGCAATCCGGGCGCGAGCGAGTCGATGCCGTCGCGGAACGCGAACACGTGCACCGCCATCCCGGCGATCGCCAGCACCAGCCGCTGCGCATCGGGGTCGGCGCGCTCGAGTCCGAGCGCGCGCACCACCAGCCGCGTGAGCGCGTCGTACTGGGGTCGGATGTCGCTCTCGAGCGCGCAGTCCCACGCGCCGGTCGGATCGGCCATCTCGCGAAAGTGGAGCGTCATCAGCATCCGCGCCTCGTCGCCGCGCTTGAGCGGCTCGAGGAAGTCGGCGTAGAAGCGCCTCAGCGCGTCGCGCAACGGCAACGCCGGATCGGCGAACGCGGTGCTGTGGTGCGGCGGGCCGTCCTCGGTCGGGCTGAACAGCGCACGGTACAGCCCGGTCTTGTCGCCGAAGTAGTAGCTGACCGCCGCGAGGTTGACCTGCGCGGCCCGAGCCAGCTCGCGCACCGTGGTCTTCGCGAAACCGCGCTCGGCGAACAGCCTCAGGCCGGCGGCCATCAGCCGCTGGCGGGCCTCGATCCCGTCGGCGCGGACCGGCTGGTGCGCGGGGGTGGTGCTCATTCGGACGGCGCTCGACCGAGGGTCGCGATTCATACGATCGTTTCATCTCATACGATCGTTCGGCACCGGTCAAGCGCGCGGCGATCGGCCACAGGGTCTTTCCGCCGAGCGGTGCTCGCCGCCGCGCGGGTCGCAGCCTCGGTCTAGAATGACCTGACACCTCGCACCGTCAGCCGACCCGGACACCCGATGGCACCGAGCTACCCGTTCCCGGCGATCGTCGGCCAGCAGGAGATGAAGCGCGCGATCCTGGTCGCCGCGGTCGACCCCTCCGTGGGCGGCGTGCTGGTGCTCGGCGACCGCGGCACCGGCAAGTCGACCGCGATCCGCGCGCTGGCGGCGCTGCTGCCCAAGCAACGCGTGGTCGTGGGCTGCCCCTACGGCTGCGATCCGGCCGTGCCGCCGCCCGGCTGCGACCGGTGCGACGCGCTGCGCGTCACCGCCCGACCGCGGACCGCGGTGGTCCCGGTGCCGGTGGTCGACCTGCCGCTCGGCGCCACCGAGGACCGGGTGGTCGGCGCATTGGACCTGGAGCGCGCGCTCGCCCAAGGGGTCAAGGCGTTCGAGCCGGGGCTGCTCGCGCGGGCGCATCGGGGCTTCTTGTACGTCGACGAGGTGAACCTGCTCGAGGATCACCTGGTCGACCTGCTGATCGACGTCGCGGCCTCGGGCTGGAACGTGGTCGAACGCGAAGGGCTGAGCGTGCGCCATCCGGCACGTTTCGTTCTGGTCGGCAGCGGCAACCCCGAGGAAGGCGAACTTCGGCCGCAGCTGCTCGACCGCTTCGGCCTCTCGGTCGAAGTGAGCACTCCCACCGAACTTTCCGAACGGGTCGAGGTGGTGCGTCGGCGCGACGCGTTCGAACGCGATCCGGCTGCGTTCGCCGCGCGCTGGCAGGCCGAGGAGGCGCGGCTGCGCCGTCGGATCGTCGCGGCGCGCGGTCGGCTCGCGTCGGTCGACCTCCCGCAGGCGGCGCTCGAATCGGCGGCGCGGCTGTGCATCGCGCTGGGCACCGACGGGCTGCGCGGCGAACTCACGCTGGTGCGTGCCGCGCGCGCGTTCGCGGCGTTCGAGGGCGACGCCGCGGTCGGAAACCGGCATCTTCGGGCGCTCGCCGCCTCGGCGCTGCGCCACCGTCTGCGTCGCGACCCGCTGGACGACAGCGGCTCCGGCGCCCGGGTGGCGCGGGCGGTCGCCGAGGTGCTCGGCGAGACGGATCCGCCGGCGTGACCGGCGCCGCGGCGAGCCGCGCGCGATGGGCGGACGCCCGGCTCGCCGCACGCCTGCTCGCACTCGACCGGACCGGCCTGGGCGGGGTCCATCTGCAGGCCGCCCACGGGCCTGTACGTGAGCACTGGCTCTCGTACTTTGCCTCATGGCTGCTGGAGGACGGCCCGATCGTCCGGGTACCTGTAGGGATCGGCGACGACGCCCTGCTGGGCGGGCTCGACCTGGCCGAGACGCTGCGCAGCGGCCGGCCGGTCGCGCGTGCCGGGCTGCTCGCGCGGGCCGACGGCGGCGTGCTGCAGCTCGCGATGGCCGAGCGGATCGACCCGGGCACCGCCGCGCGGATCGCGGCCGCGCTCGACACCGGTACGGTCCGAAGCGCACGCGACGGCTTCGAGCGCTCGGCGCCGGCGCGGGTCGGTGTCGTCGCGCTCGACGAGGCCGGCGGCGACGACCCGCCGCCGCCGGCCGCACTGCTCGACCGACTGGCGTTTGCGATCGACCTGCACCCGATCCCGCCGTCGTCCTGCGGCGCGGACCTGCACGGCGATGCGGTCGGCGGCGGCGACGCGGCCCTCGGCGCTCACGGGGACGTCGGCGCTCACGGGGACGTCGGCGCTCGCGGGGACGCGAGCGCGAGCGTGAACGCCGGCGGGAACCCGGGCGACGACCGGGACGCCGACGACCCGGAGACGGACGCGGACCCCGATGCGCGCCGGCGGCTGCTCGCGCAGGCGCGTGCTCGGCTGCCGGCGGTGTCGGCCGAGCCGGCGCTGGTCGAGGCGCTGTGCGCCGCCGCGGCTGCGCTCGGCGTCGACTCGCCGCGCGCGTGGCTGCACGCGCTGCGCGCGGCGCGCGCCGCCGCCGCGTTCGACGGCGCCGATCGCATCGAAGCCTCGCACGCGGCGATCGCCGTGCGGCTCGTGCTCGCGCCGCGAGCCACCCGCGTACCGGAGCCGCCGGCGGACGCGGCGCCACCCGAGCCGCCGCAGGCCGAGCCCGCCCCCCGGGAGCCGCCCGAGGCGCGCGACCCGTCAGCCGCGCCGTTCGAGCCGCCCCCGGAAGCGGCGGCCGGGGTCGAACCGCCGCCCGCGGGACCGTCCGAGTCGCCGCAGGCCGCGCCACCGGACCCGCCCGCAGGCGACGCCCGCCCGCTCGAGGACCGGCTGCTCGAGGCGGCACGCGCCGCGTTGCCCGCCGGTCTGCTGGCCGGCCTGGCGTCCGGAATCGCCCCACGCCGAGGGGCCGGCTCGGGACGCGCCGGCGCGCAGCGGCGCGGCGCCCACCGCGGCCGGGTCGCGGGCAGCCGCCCCGGGCTGCCCGGCGCCGGGCAGCGGCTCGCGCTGATCGACACGCTGCGCGCCGCCGCGCCGTGGCAGACGCTGAGGCGGCGCACCGCGCCCCCCGCGGCCGCGTCGCGTGCGGCGATCGTCCACCGCGCCGACCTGCGGGTCGCGCAGCGGCTGCAACGCACCGAGACCACCACGGTCTTCGTGGTCGACGCCTCCGGCTCGGCCGCGCTGCACCGGCTCGCCGAGGCCAAGGGCGCGGTCGAGCTGCTGCTCGCCGACTGCTACGTGCGGCGCGACCGGGTCGCGGTGATCGCCTTCCGCGAGCGCGGCGCCGACGTGCTGCTGCCTCCGACCCGCTCGCTGGTGCGCGCCAAGCGCAGCCTCGCCGGCCTGCCGGGCGGCGGGGGCACGCCACTCGCGAGCGGGCTGGACGCGGCCACCGCGCTGGTCGAGGCGGTGCGCCGGCGCGGCGCGACCGCGACCCTGGTCGTGCTCACCGACGGTCGGGCGAACGTCGCGCGCGACGGCACCGGCGGGCGCACGCTCGCCGAGGCACAGGCGCTCGAGTCGGCCCGCCGGCTGCGCGCGCTCGACGTGCCCGCGGTGCTGGTCGACACGTCGCCGCAGCCGCGGCCGGCCGCTCGCGAGATCGCGGTCGCGATGGCCGCGCGCTACGTGCCGATGCCGCATGCGGATGCCCGCCGGATGGCCGGCGCGGTGCGCGCCCCAGGGGCGCGCGGCACCGCGTGAACCCGGGCGGCCGGGTGCCGCGCCTCGACTGGGAGCGCGACGGGCGCGACTGGCCGAATCGCGACGCGAGCCGCTTCGTCGATGCGGCCGGCCTGCGCTGGCACGTGCAGCGGTCCGGCCCAGGCCGGCCGAACGCCCCGGCGCTGCTGCTGCTGCACGGCACCGGCGCGGCGACGCATTCGTGGCGCGACCTCCTGCCCCGTCTGGCCCGACGCTTCGAGGTGATCGCCCCGGACCTGCCCGGCCACGGGTTCACCGCGATGCCGCCGCCCGAGCGGCTGTCGCTGCCGGGCATGGCGGCGTCGCTGGCCGGGCTGCTGCGCACACTCGGCTGCGCACCGGCGATGCTCATCGGCCACTCGGCGGGCGCGGCGGTCGCCGCGCGGATCGCCCTCGACGGCGGCTGCACACCGGCCGGCGTGGTCGGCCTGAACGGCGCGTGGCTGCCGCCCGGGGGCAGCGCCGGGCGCTGGTTCTCGCCCGCAGCCCGGCTGCTCGCCACCGGCGGCGCCGTACTGCCCGCGCACCTGTTCGCGCGAGCGGCCGCGCGCGGACCGCTGCTCGAGCGGCTGCTCGCGGCCACCGGCTCGTCGCTCGATTCGGCTGGCCGCAGCGCCTACGCGACCCTGGTGTCGAACCCCGGTCACGTCGCCGGAACGATCTCGATGATGGCGCACTGGGACGTCGCCGGCCTGGCGGATGCGCTGCCGGCGCTGCGCGCGCGGCTGTTGCTGGTGGTCGGCGAACGCGACCGGACCGTACCGCCGATTCAGTCTGCCGCGCTCGCCGCGCGCGTGGCGGGCAGCCGCCTGGTGCGGCTGCGCGGCCTGGGTCACCTCGCCCACGAGGAGGCGCCCGAGGCGGTCATCGCCGAACTCGAGGGGTTCGCGGCCGAGCTCGGGATCGGCGCGCGACACCCCGACCAGATTGTCTAGTTCGATTGACACGCTTAAGATCACCCTGACTTGACACCAGGGTGCCCATGTCCCGAACCGCCGCGTCACCCGTCCTGCTGCACCGTCCCGCCGCGCGCGCGCCCATCGGCGCCGCGGCCGACCTCGCCGCCTGCCGCGAGCAGCTGCGTGGCGGCTCGCGGACCTTCCTCGCCGCGTCGCTGCTGCTGCCAGCCGACGTCCGCGACTCGGCGTGCGCGCTGTATGCGTTCTGCCGCGCCGCCGACGACGCGGTCGACCTGCCCGGCGCGAACGGCCACGACGCGGTTGCGCGGCTGCGCGACCGCCTCGACCGGGTCTACCGAGGCGACCCGTCGCCGACCGCGGCCGACCGCGCGATGGCGGCGGTGGTCGCCCGCCACCGGATTCCGCGCGCACTGCCCGATGCGCTGATCGAGGGCTTCGAGTGGGACGCCCGCGGGCTGCGCTACGAGTCGCTCGAGGCGCTCGAGGCGTACGCCGCGCGCGTCGCCGGCAGCGTCGGCGCCATGATGTCGCTGCTGATGGGCGTGCGCTCGCCGCAGGCGCTCGCCCGCGCATGCGACCTCGGCACCGCGATGCAGCTGTCCAACATCGCCCGCGACGTCGGCGAGGACGCCCGCCGCGGCCGCGTGTACCTGCCGCTCGCGTGGCTGCGCGAGGCCGGCATCGATCCGGATGCCTGGCTCGCCGAGCCGCGCTTCGATGCCCGGCTCGCCGGCGTCGTGCGCCGGCTGGTCGAGGCGGCCGACCTGCTGTACCACCGCGTGGACTCGGGCATCGCGATGCTGCCGCGCGGCTGCCGCCCGGGCATCCGCGCCGCCCGCACGCTGTACGCGGCGATCGGGCACGAGGTACTGCGGGCCGGCGGCGACTCGGTCAGCCGGCGCGCGGTGGTGCCGCCCTCGCGCAAGGCCGCGCTGCTGCTCGGCGCGCTCGCGCGCGGCGCGCTGCCGGCGCGGCGAGCGGGGGCTGGCCTGCCGCCGCTGACCGCCAACCGCCCGCTGGTCGACGCGGTCGCCGCCGCCGATGCCGCGCTGCCGCAACCCCTGCCCTCGCGCAGCCTCGGTGAGCGCGTCGTGTGGCTGATCGAGCTGTTCGAGCGCCAGGAGCGGCGCCGCCAGGTCCGCCGCAGCGCCGGCCTGCAGTCCTGACTCGGCCGCGGGCGTGCGGCGCCGGCGCCGTTGACGCCCCTGACCGAAGTGTCTATCTTGATTGACATCTAGCTCTGACACGTCCACGCGACACTCGGTCGACGGGCGGCGAGGCGGGCGGGAGGGAGCACATGGACACCCAGGCACGGATCGAGCGGGCGCTCGACGCGGCACTGTCGGCCCACGAAGGCGGCGGCGCGCCGCCGCGACTGATGTCGGCGATCCGACACGCGGTCTTCCCGGGCGGCGCGCGCATCCGGCCGCAGCTGTGCCTGGCGGTCGCCGCGGCGTGCCGCGAGGACGACCCCGCCCTCACCGATGCCGCCGCGGTCGCGGTCGAGCTGCTGCACTGCGCGTCGCTGGTTCACGACGACCTGCCCTGCTTCGATGACGCGCCGACGCGCCGCGGCCGCCCGTCGGTGCAGGCGGCCTTCGGCGAGCCGCTCGCGGTGCTCGCGGGCGACGCGCTGATCGTGCGCGCGTTCCAGGTCCTCGCCGAAGCGTCCGGGCGCACGCCGCAGCGGCTGGCCGCGCTGATCGGCACGGTCGCCCGCGGCGTGGGCACGCCCTCGGGCATCGTCGCCGGCCAGGCGTGGGAGTGCGAGCCGCGGGTCGTGCTGTCGGTCTACCAGCGCGCCAAGACCGGCGCGCTGTTCTCGGCGGCGACCGTCGCCGGCGCGCAGGCGGCCGGCGCCGACGGCGCGCCGTGGTTCGCGCTCGGCGACCGGCTGGGCGAGGCCTACCAGGTGGCCGACGACATCCGCGACGTGCTGTCCGACCCGCAGGCGCTCGGCAAGCCGGTGGGGCGCGACCTCGCGCTGGACCGGCCGAGCTCCGCGCGCGAGGTCGGGCTCGAGGGCGCGATCGCGAGCTTCGAGGCCCTGGTCGCCGGCGCGATCGCCGCGATCCCCGAGTGCGCGGGCGCGGCGCGGCTGCGCGCGCTGGTCCGCGCCGAGTCCGAGCGGCTGGTGCCGCCGGCCTGGGTCGAGGACGTCGCGCGCCGCCGCATCGTCGCGTGAGCGCGTGAGCGCGCGGCCGCGCTCCCAGCCGCTGCCGCCCGCCGTGGGGCAGCCGGATCGTGCGTCGCTGCGCGACCGCTGGCGCGCGCTGCGCGATCGGCTGCTGTCCGATCCCCGTTTCCTGCGCCGGGCCGCGGCGCTGCCGGTCGCACGCTCGCTCGCGCGGCGCGAGACACGCGCGCTGTTCGACCTGGTCGCGGGCTTCACCTACAGCCAGGTGTTGTACGCGTGCGTGCGGCTCGACCTGTTCGGGCTGCTCGCCCGAGAGGGCCCTCTGGACACCGCGACGCTCGCGCGGCGCGTCGGTCTGCCCGAGGACCGCGCGGGCCGGCTGGTCGCCGCGGCGGTCTCGTTGCGGCTGCTCGAGACTCACGACGACCGTCGGATCGGCCTGGGGCCTCTGGGCGCGCCGATCGTCGCCCAGCCGGCGATCGCCGCGATGATCGAGCACCACGCGACGCTGTACCGCGACCTCGCCGACCCGGTGCCGCTGCTGCGCGGCGAGCGCGAACGTACCGCGCTGGCCGACTACTGGCCGTACGCGCAGGCCGGCGGCGACCCGGCGGCGCTGCCGCCGGAGCGGGTCGCCGAGTACTCGGCCCTGATGAGCGCCTCGCAGCCGCTGGTGGCCGAGCAGGTGCTCGACGCGTATCCGCTGCACCGGCACCGCTGCCTGCTCGACGTCGGCGGCGGCGAGGGCGTGTTCGTCTCGGCGGTTGCGGCGCGCGATGCGCAGCCGCAGCTGATGCTGTTCGACCTGCCGGCGGTGGCCGAGCGCGCGCGCGCTCGGCTCGGCGCACGCGGCCTCGCCGCGCGGGTGCAGGTCCACGGCGGCAGCTTCTTCGACGACCCGCTGCCGTCGGGCGCGGACGTGGTCTCACTCGTTCGGGTGCTGTTCGATCACTCCGACGAGCGCGTGCTCGCGCTGCTGCGGGCGGTGCGCGCCGCGCTGCCGGAGGGCGGCACCGTGCTGGTCGCCGAGCCAATGGCCGGCACCGCCGGCGCAGGGGCGATCGGCGCCGCCTACTACGCGATGTACCTGCTCGCGATGGGCGGCGGCCGCGCGCGCACCGCCGGGCAGATCGGCGATCTGCTGCGCGGCGCCGGCTTCGATCGGGTCCGCGAGCTGCCGACGCGACTGCCGGTGCAGGCGCGCGTGGTGATCGCCCGCGCCGCACCCCGCTGAACGGAACGCCCCGCGGTGCGGGCGACCCCCATTAGGAGCCACGAGAGTGTCCAGTGATCTTGACACTCTCGGCAGTAAGCCATACAAGACAGTCTGGAGCCGTCGCGGCGTCGGGGTGGCGACCGCGGCAAACGCCCGCGTCGCCGCACCGCCGGCGCCGCCTGGGAGGGGAAGTCCGATGAACACGCTGGCCGTGGTGCTGGAGCGGCCCGAGCATCTCGCCGTCGCACGGGTGGACCTGCTGTCCCCCGGCCCGGCGGACGTCGTGGTCGACATCG
>JBIKMO010000140.1:0-10907 GCA_044359175.1 Burkholderiaceae bacterium
CCAGATCTTCTGGCCGTGCTTGTTGTAGTACGCGAGTTCCGCGGTTTGGACCGCGGTCTGCGCGAGCGCCGGCTGCAGCCCGAGCGCGGCGAGCACCCGCACCGAGTGCGGCAGCAGGTTGATGCCCACGCCGAGCGGACGGACCTGGTCGACCGCCTCGAACACCGTGCAGCCGATGCCCCGGGCGTGCAGCGCCAGCGCGGTCGCCAGCCCGCCGATGCCGCCGCCCACGATCGCGATCCCCACGCCGCCGTCCGAGTCGTCGTCGGTCATCGCGCCCGCCCTCCGCATCCCCGCGCGCTCATTCGCGGCCCCGCTCGGCCGCCCGCTCGGCGAGCAGCTCCGAGGCCACTTTGAACCCGGTCACCGACGTCGGCACTCCGGCATAGATCGCCGCCTGCTGCAGCAGCTCCTTCAGCTCGGTCGGCGACAGCTCGCGGTCCAGACCGGCCTTGGCGTGCAGCCGGAACTCCTCCCAGCGCGCGAGCGCCGAGGTGATCGCCAGCACGATCAGCCGACGGGTGCGGTCATCGAACACCGGGCGGGTCCAGACGTCCTGCCACGCCCAGCGGCTGATCATGTCCTGGAACTCGGCGGTGAACGGGTCGGCGCCCGCGATCCGGGCGTTCACGTAGGCCTCGCCGAGCGCCTGCTTGCGCCGGGCGATGCCGCGGCGGTACTGCTCCTCGAGCGTGGCGTCGGCGGCCACGCCGGTCACCGGCGCCGAGCCGGGCGGCAGCGCGCCGCTCGCCGGATGCGCGCCCGGGGCGGGTTCGCCCTCGGTACGCCGCGGACCGAGCGCACCGGTCAGCATCGCGACGAAGGCCGGCGGATCCTCGGCGTGCGGGATGTGCGCGCACTCGAGCGTGACCAGCGCGGCCCCCGGGATCGCCGCGGCGATCGCCTCGCCGGCGGCCGGGGGCGTGCTGAGATCGTGGCGTCCGACGACCACGGTGGTGGGCACCGCGATGCTCCCGAGCCGCGCGAGCAGGTCGTGGTCGCGCACGGCCGCGCAGCAGCCGGTGTAGCCGGCCGGGTCGAGCGTGAGCAGCGTCTGCGCGACCGAGTGCAGGTGCGCGGTGCCGCGGGCGCGGAACCGCGCGGTGTAGAAGCGGCCGAGCACCGTGTCCAGCACCGACGCCATGCCGCCGGCGCGCACCCGGGCGATCCGGTCGATCTGCGGCGCCGGATCGGCGCGGCCGGTGGTGTTGCACAGCACCAGCCGGCGCAGCCGCTCGCCCGCGTGGATCCCGAGCCACTGCCCGATCATGCCGCCGAGCGAGACGCCGCAGAAGTCGAAGCGCTGCAGCCCGGCGGCATCGGCCACCGCGAGCAGGTCGCGGGCGAGCAGCTCGACCGAGTACTCGCCGGCGGGCGCGTCGGACGCACCGTGTCCGCGCGCATCCATCCGGATCACGCGAAAGAAGTCGACCAGCCGCGGCATCACCGGGTCCCACAGGTGATGGTCGGTGCCGAGCGAGTTGGCCAGCACCAGCGGCTGGAGCGACGGGTCGCCGTCGGCCCGCCAGTACAGACGGGCGCCGGCATGGGTGACGAAGGGCATCGGGGCCTCGCGGGGTCGTATCGGATCGGGGGCGGACGGCGGCCCGATTATCTCAGGCGGCCGCGGCGCGCAGGCTAGAATCCGCCGGTTGCGCCACGCGGGGCCTACCGATGATCAGCGCCGAGCACAACGACCGCATGACCCGGGTCGGCCCGGGCACGCCGGCCGGCACGCTGCTGCGCCGCTACTGGCAGCCGGTGGCGCTCGCCGAGGAGCTCGAAGGCGACCGTCCGGTGCGCCCGGTGCGGCTGCTCGGCCAGGACTTCGTGCTGTTCCGCGACGACGCCGGGCGGGTCGGGCTGCTCGACCGCGACTGCCCCCACCGTGGCGCGGACCTCGCCTACGGGCGGCTGGAACACGGCGGCCTGCGTTGTCCGTTCCACGGTTGGCTGTTCGACGTCGACGGGCGACTGCGCGAGGCGCCCGCGGAACCGGACGGCTCGCCGCTGCTCGCACGGCTGCGCCAGCGCTCGTATCCGGTACGGCGTCGCGCCGGCGTCTGGTGGGCGTACGTCGGGCCGGGCGAGCCGCCGCCGTGGCCGGCGCTGGACCCGTTCGTCGCGCCGGACTCGCACGTGTTCGCGTTCAAGGGCTGGATCGAGTGCAACTGGCTGCAGGCGGTGGAGGTCGGCATCGACCCGGCGCACGCGTCGTTCCTGCACCGCTTCTTCGAGGACGACGACCCGGGCACGGCCTACGGTCGGCAGTTCCGCAGCGCGTCCTCGGGCTCCGACCTGCCGATGACCCGCGTGATGCGCGAGTTCTGCCGGCCGCGGATCTCGGTCGAGCCGAGCGGGCACGGGTTGCGGCTCACCGCGCTGCGCGACATCGACGCGCGGCGCGTGCACGTACGGATCACCCACCTGGTGTTCCCGCAGGCGTTCGTGATCCCGCTGTCGCACGAGGTGGCGATCCTGCAGTACCACGTGCCGATCGATGACACCAACAACTACTGGTACGCGTTCTTCACCAGTTTCGGCGCGCCGGTGGACAAGGCGACGATGCGCGCGCAGCGCCTGGAGCTGTACGAACTGCCCGACTACCGGCCACGCAAGCACCGGGGCAACCGCTGGGGGTTCGATCCGTACGAGCAGCGCACCCGCACGTACACCGGCATGGGCGAGGACATCAACGTCCACGACCAGTGGGCGATCGAGTCACAGGGCGCGATCCAGGACCGCACGCGCGAGCATCTCGCCACCACCGATCGGGCGATCAGCGCGAACCGCCGGCTGCTGAACCGCGCGATCGACACGGTGCTCGCCGGCGGCGTGCCGCCGGGTGTGCTGTCGCCCGAGGCCGCCGCCGCGCTGCACGGTCCGCCCACGGTCGATGGGATCTGCGAGCCGCGGCGTTGGTCCGGGTTCTGGCGCGAGGTCGACGCCCGGCGGCGCGCCGCGTGCGACTGGTGGCGTGGGCTCGGCCTGCCCGAGGCGATCGTCGCGGCGGCGGACGACCCGGCCGCCGACGCGCCCGAGACCGCGACCGCCGACGCGGTGTCCGACATCGCGGCCGCCGAGCCGGAGGTCGACCGGACATCCCCCGCCGCGGCGGCGGCGCGCGATGACGCGCGGACGCGGCGATGACCGCGTCCTTCGTCGAGCGCCACGACCTGTGGACCCCCGCGCAGCACGAGGCCGCGCGGCGGATGCTCGCGACCGTGGCGGAGCGCGGCCTGCACAGCGTGCGGTTCGTGTTCGCCGACCAGCACGGCGTGGCGCGCGGCAAGACCGTGGTCGCCGGCGAGGCCGACTCGGCGCTGCACGCGGGCGTGGGGGTGACCACCACGCTGCTCGCCAAGGACACCGCGCACCGCACGGTGTTCCCGGTGTTCAGCGCCGGCGGCGGCTTCGGGGCGCGCGAGTTCCAGGGCGCCGCCGACATGCTGATGGTTGCGCAGCCCGAGACCTTCCGCGTGCTGCCGTGGGTCTCCGGCACCGGCTGGGTGCTGTGCGAGCTGCACTTCCACGACGGCCGCCCGGTGCCGTTCGACCTGCGCCGCCTGCTGCGCGAGCGGCACGCGCAGCTGCAGGCGCACGGCTTCGACTTCGTTGCCGGTCTCGAGGTCGAGTTCCACCTGTTCCGGGCGCTCGACGCCCATCTGGGCGCGCACGAGGCGGGCGAGCCCGGACGGCCGGGGCCGCCGCCCGAGGTTGCGCTGCTGCACGCGGGATACCAGTACCTGACCGAGCTGCGCTACGACCAGATCGAGCCCGAGCTCGAGGCGCTGCGCGTCGCGCTGGTCGAGCTCGGTCTGCCGCTGCGTTCGCTCGAGGTCGAATTCGGCCCGAGCCAGTGCGAGTTCACGTTCCGGCCGATGGTCGGCGTGGACGCCGCCGACGCGATGGTGCTGCTGCGCGGCGCGATCAAGCAGGTGGCTCGGCGGCGCGGGCTGCACGCGACCTTCATGTGCCGCCCGCGCGTGCCCCACGCGATGTCCTCGGGCTGGCACCTGCACCAGTCGCTGCGGCGGCGGGCGGACGGCGGCAATGCGTTCGTGCCGCAGGCGCCCGGACGGCTGCTGTCCGAGACCGGCGAGCGCTTCCTCGCGGGCCTGATCGCGCACGCGCCGGGGGCCGCGCCGTTCACGACGCCGACGATCAACGGCTACAAGCGCTACCGGCCCCATTCGCTCGCGCCCGACCGGGTCGCCTGGGCGCAGGACAACCGCGCGGCGATGCTGCGGGTGCTGGGCGGGCCGGCCGATCCGGCCACGCGGATCGAGAACCGGGTGGGCGAGCCGGCCGCGAACCCGTATCTGTACCTCGCCTCGCAGATCGTGAGCGGGATGGACGGCATCGCGCGCGGGCTCGCGCCAGGGCCGTCGGCCGACGCACCGTACGAGGCGGACGTGCGCCGCCTGCCGGCGAGCCTGGACGACGCCCTCGATGCGCTGCTCGCCGACCCGGTGCTGGTCGACGCGTTCGGCCGCACCGTCATCGATTGGCTGGTCCGCATCAAGCGGGCCGAGATCGCCCGCTTCGCCGCCGAGGTGAGCGAGTGGGAACACCGGGAATACTTCGACCTCTTCTGAAGCCGCCATGCCGAGAGTCACCTACGTGCTGCCCGACGGCAGCGAACGCACGCTCGCCGTCCCCGTCGGCACCAGCGTGATGCTCGCCGCGGTCGACAACGACCTGCCCGGCATCGTCGGCGAGTGTGGCGGCTGCGCGTCCTGCGCGACCTGCCACGTGTGGGTCGACGACGCGTGGATCGCGCGGCTCGCGCCGGCGGATGCGGTCGAGGACGACCTGCTCGGCTTCTCCGAGGTCGAGCGCCGCGCGGGCAGCCGCCTTGGCTGCCAGATCGAGCTGACCGAGGCGCTCGACGGCCTGCGCGTGGCCATCCCCCCGGGTGGCTGACCGGCCCGCGCCCGGCGGGCGCGGGTTTCGGTGTAGGCTCTCGCGACCGGACACGGGCACCCCGGCGGTGCGCGGTGCGGCGCAATCCCCCATCCAGGTCAGGAGACGGCTCCCATGAAGATGCGATCCCTCGTCGGCGCGTTCGCGCTCACGTTCGGGCTGGCCGCGGGCGCGCAGGCGCAGCAGCCGCCGGTGGTCACGCTGAAGTTCCACACGTTCATGGCACCGCAGTCGAACGTGTGGCGCTCGATGCTCGTGCCCTGGATGGACAAGGTCGAGAAGGACTCGGGCGGGCGCATCCGCTTCGAGCGCTACCCCGCGATGCAGCTCGGCGGCACGCCGCTGCAGCTCTACGACCAGGCGAGAGACGGCGTGGTCGACGTGGTCTGGACGCTGGCGGGCAACACGCCGGGCCGCTTTCCGCGGGTCGACGTGTTCGAGCTGCCGTTCATGATGACCAGTGCCGAGGCCACCTCCAAGGCGTACTGGGAGTACACGCAGACCTGCGCGGCCGGCGAGTTCAAGGACACCCAGCTGATCGCGGTGAACGTCCACGGCCCCGGGATGTTCCACTCGCGCGAGAAGGCGATCCGCGGCGTGGCCGACCTGAAGGGCATGAAGGTGCGCGGCCCGACGCGCGCGGTCACGCGGCTGCTGGGTGCGCTCGGCGCCACGCCGGTGGGCATGCCGCTGCCCCAGATCCCCGACGCGCTGTCCAAGGGCGTGGTGGACGCGGTGGTCGTGCCCTGGGAGGTCACCACGGCGGTCAAGGTCGACGAGCTCACCAAGTTCCACACCGAGTTCGACCCGAAGGTCGGCGGCCTGTACACCACCGCGTTCGTGGTCGCGATGAACAAGGCCAAGTACGACGCGATGCCGCCGGACCTGAAGAAGATCATCGACCAGAACTCCGGGCTGGAGGCGTCCGCGGCGCTCGGGCGCAACCAGCAGGCGGGCGATGCGCCGGCGCGCAAGGTCGCGGCCGAGGAGCGCAAGAACACGATCATCACGATCACCGGCGCCGAGGTCGACGCGTTCCGCAAAGCGGCCGACGTGGTGGACGACGAGTGGATGAAGGACATGGACAAGCGCGGCTTCAACGGCAAGCAGCTGATGCAGTGCGCAAAGGACCTGATCGCCAAGCACACGCGATGACCCGGGGCGGCGCGCCGGTGGGGCGCGCCGCGACCATTACGGCCTGGACGGGGCGAGCCCGATGACCTTCGATGACCCGGTGGGCCGACTCCTGGAGGCGCTCGCGAAGCTGCTCGCGGTGATCGGCGGGCTCGCGCTCACCGGCGTCGCGCTGATGTCGCTCTACAGCGTGGTGATGCGCAACCTGGTCGGCGCCCCGATCCAGGGCGATTTCGAGCTCGCGCAGATGGGCTGCGCGGTGTCGGTGGCCGCGTTCCTGCCGTTCACCCAGCTGCGCAACGGCAACATCTTCGTCGACTTCTTCACGCAGCGGGCGTCGGCGCGAACGAAGGCCGCGCTCGATGGACTCGGTGCGCTCGTGGTGGGGCTCGCGCTCGCGCTGATCGCGTGGCGCACCGGCGTCGGCGGCCTGGACGCGGTGCGCAACCAGGAGACGACGATGATCATGGGCCTGCCGATCTGGTACGGCTACGCGCTGATGACGCCGTCGATCGCGGTCGCCTCGGCGGCGGCCTTCTACGGCGCGTGGCGTCATTGGGCGCTGCGCGAGGTGGCCGAGTCGGAGGAGCGCTCCTGATGGGCGGCACCGCGATCGCGCTCGCGCTGTTCGCAGGCATGCTCGCGCTGATGGCGATCCGCGTGCCGATCGCGCTCGCGATGCTGCTGCCCGGCGCGATCGGCTACGTGGCGCTCGCCGGCTGGCCACCGTTCGCGAACTACCTGAAGGGGCTCGCGTGGGCGCGCCTCGCGAACTACGACCTGACCGTGATCCCGCTGTTCCTGCTGATGGGCGCCTTCGCGACCCAGGGCGGCCTGTCGCGCAGCCTGTTCGCCGCGGCGAGCGCGCTGCTCGGCCACCTGCGCGGCGGGCTCGCGATGGCCGCGGTGATCGCCTGCGCCGCGTTCGGCTCGGTGTGCGGCTCGTCGGTGGCCACCGCGGCGACCATGGCCAAGGTGGCGCTGCCCGAGATGATGCGCCACAACTATTCGGGGCGTCTCGCCACCGGCACGCTCGCCGCCGGCGGCACGCTCGGCATCATGATCCCGCCCTCGGTGGTGCTGGTGATCTACGGCATCCTCGCCGAGCAGAACATCGCGAAGCTGTTCGCTGCGGCGATCCTGCCCGGGCTGATCGCCACCGCGGGCTACTGCCTCGCGATCGCGGTCTACGTGCGGCTGTTCCCCGGTCATGGGCCGGCCTCGGATCGGGTCGGGTTCGGGCAGCTCGGCCGCGCGATGATCGACGTGTGGCCGATCGCGACGATCTTCCTGATCGTCTTCGGGGGCATCTACGGCGGCTGGTTCACGCCGACCGAGGCGGCCTCGATCGGCGCGGCCGCGACCTTCCTCGCGGCGCTGCTGCGCGGCGAGCTCACTCGACCGAAGTTCTTCGAGTGCTTCTACGACACCGCGGTGACCACCGGGATGATCTTCATGATCTTCCTCGGCGCCGACATCATGAACGCGGCGCTCGCGCTGTCGCAGTTCCCGGCCGCGCTGTCCGGGTTCGTGCGGGAGCTGGGCGTTGCGCCGGTCGCGGTGGTCGCCGGCATCCTCGTGTTCTACGTGGTCCTCGGCTGCGTGATGGACGAGCTGTCGATGATCCTGCTCACGCTGCCGATCTTCCTGCCGACGATCGTCGGGCTCGACCTGTTCGGGCTGCCCCCCGACCAGAAGCTGATCTGGTTCGGCATCCTCGTGCTGATGGTGGTGCAGATCGGGCTGATCGCGCCGCCGGTGGGCCTGAACGTCTACGTGATCAACGGGCTGGCGAAGGACGTGCCGATCGCCGAGAGCTACCGCGGTGCGGTGCCGTTCCTGATCACCGACCTGATGCGCACCGCGCTGCTGCTCGCGTTCCCGCCGATCAGCCTGTGGCTGGTCAAGGTGCTGGTGCCCTGACGCGCGGGCGCGGATCATCGCCGACCATGAGAATCGCGATCCTCGACGACTACTCGGATGCGGTGCGCACGCTCGCGGCGTTCCGACGGCTCGACGGCCACGACGTGCTCGTGCTCAACCGCCCGTTGTCCGAGGACGTGCTCGCGCGCCGCCTCGCCGACCGCGAGGGTCTGGTGCTGATCCGCGAGCGCACTCGGCTCACGCGCGCGCTGATCGACCGGCTGCCGGCGCTGCGCGTGGTCAGCCAGACCGGCCGGGCTGGTCCGCACATCGACCGGGACGCATGCGCCGAACGCGGCATCGTCGTGGTCGACGGCACCGGCAGCCCGTACTCGACCGCCGAGCTGACCCTCGCGCTGATCCTCGCGAGCGCCCGCGAACTGGTCACCGAGCACCGCGCGCTGCGCGAGGGCCGCTGGCAGACCACGCTGGGCACGACCGTGCGCGGCCGCACGCTCGGTATCCTGGGCTATGGCGGCATCGGCCGCGTGGTCGCCGGGCTGGCGCGCGCCTTCGGCATGCAGGTGCGCTGCTTCGGCCGCGAGGGATCGGCGCAGCGCGCGGCGGCCGACGGGGTCGAGGTGGCGCAGTCGCAGCGCGCGCTGTTCGAGTCGAGCGACGTGCTCAGCATGCACGTGAAACTCTCGCCCGAGACGCGCGGGCTGGTCGGCGAGGACGACTTCGCGGCGATGCGGCCCGGGTCGCTGTTCGTCAACACCGCGCGGGCCGCGCTGGTCGCGCCGGGCGCGCTGCTCGCGGGGCTGGAGGTTGGACGGCCGGCGCGCGCCGCGATCGACGTCTTCGAGCACGAGCCGACCGCCGACGATCCGCTGATCCGTCACCCACGCGTGCTCGCGACGCCTCACCTGGGGTACGTCGAGCGCGACAGCTACGAGGCCTACTTCGCGCAGGCCTTCGACAACCTCCTCGCGGCCGCTCGCTGACGCGTTGCGGGCGATGCGGCTCAGTGCTCCTCGAGCCGGGTGAACTCGTCGTCGGCGAGCTCGCCGGTCTCCGGGTCCACCCATTCGGGCACGCCCAGCAAGAGCGTCGCTTCGTGCAGCGCACGCGCCGGCTCGTCTTCGTCCACTTCCGGCGGCTCGATCGGCGCCACCATCGCCCAGCTGCGATGTCGAGGGTCCATGCCATCTCCTTCGGATCGGGGGCCGCGACCTGCCGCGGCGCACCCGGTGCGATCGACGATACGCGCCGGACGTCCGTCCGGGTTGATCCGGGTCAAGCGCGGCGGCGCCGGCGCTCGGCGGCTGACCGGCGGCGAACGAACGGCGGCGAACGGCAGTCCGGCCGGCCGCCGACTCGGGTCGACCCCAGTACCGGTGCCGCCGCGAGGCTGATACCGTCGCAGGAACGTGCACCCGCCGGATCCACCATGACCGCTCCGCTCCCCCTCGGCGGGTCTTCCCCCGCAGTCACCCTCAGTGTCGCGGTCACGTTCCCGGGCGAACGTGCCGGCGCGGGCGACGGTCGGGCGGTCGCGCAGCGGGTTGGCGGCGTGCCGGTCACGGCCGAGCAGATCGCGAACGCCCGCAACGAACTGCTCGAGATCCAGAAGGCGCTGGGCAGGCCTGGTCCTGAACCGCTCTTCGAGAGCGCGGACACGCTGCGGGTCGCGGGCCTGAATCGGGCGCTGGACACGAGCCGCGCCGAGCGCGGAGTGCGTACCCAGTCGGTCCTCGGTATCCCGCTGGGCGTTCCTCTTTCCGCTCTGGCCGATCGGTGGAGCGCGCATCGAGCCGAAGGGCTCAAGCGGGAGCTGGTGCAGTCGTCGATCGACCTGTCGATGGCGCAGCGTGTCTTCAGCGAACTGCCGTTCGAAGCGCAGTGGAATGCACAGTTCCGGCTGCCGGCGGAGCCCAAGGCGGTGAGCGCGTTCGACTCGGTCCTGAGCGCCGGCGCACGTCTCGAACGGGTGCGCGCCGGAATCGACTCGCTGATCGCGCAGCTCGAATCGCGGCGCTGACCGCGCCGCCCCGGTGGGAACCGCCCCGCCGGGCTCGGCCCGGCGGGGAGAGAGTCGCTGCCGTGTCGCCGGGGGCGCGCCCAGGGATCGCAGCGGGGCGCGTGCGTCGACGCATGCGCCCCTCCGGGGAGACCCCGGACTCAGCGTGTGGCGTCGAAGTTTGCCCGAACGCGGGCGCCGAGGGCCGCGCGTTCGGCGAGGCTCAGCTTCTGGAAGGCGGCGTACAGTGCTTCGCCGTTGGGCTCGACCATGCCCTTCTGCCTGAGGTCGGCGTCCAGGCTCACCGCCAGAAGCTCGAGCGCCCGCCGAGCCAGTTCGTCACGCGCCTCGGGGTCGAGGTCCCGGGCGCCGATCGACAGGGCCGGCAGCACGCCCGAATGCCAGGCCTGCAGACGTACGCGCAGGCCGTCGGCGTGGGTTCGCCGCGCGGTGATCGTGCCGTCGGCGATCGGCCCGGCGTCGATCATCGACGCCGCCGCGCCTGCCACTCCCGCCTTCCGGCTGACCCCGACCGCCAGCTCGAACACTCCGGACATCAGGAGGTTGCCGCCGCTCGGGCCGGGCGTCCTGAAGTCGCCTTCGAACACGTCGCGCACGAACTGATAGTCGTGCGGCAGCTCACCGTCCGCACCGACGACAGCGCGGCGCGCCGCCGCGTCGCGCACGGTCGGCGAGCCGAAATCCATCGCGTAGCGATGCAGCTGGCGCAGCGTGGCGTCGAGTAGCTGCCGCTGCGCCGGCGCGAGCGTCGCCTCGGCGGCGATCGAGCGCTCGAGGGTCGCTCGCGCCTGCGCGTTGGTACGTACCTTGGGCGCGCCGGGACCGCGTCGGGCCAGCTCGACGATGCCGCCTGCGATGTCCGACACCGCGTCGCCGTGGTTGCGCAGCGCGCCCGGGGCAGGCGGCGATGGCGCCCGGGTCCCGTCTGCGAATGCGTAGGGGT
>JBIKMO010000426.1:0-3066 GCA_044359175.1 Burkholderiaceae bacterium
CTGTCGTCCGACAGGTACCCGACCGTCTGCGTGAGCAGCGCGCCGAGCTTGAGCTGCACCCTCAGCTCGGCGTGCGCGGCGTCGGTCCGCGAGGCCCCGAGTCGGGTCGCCAGGGCGATCGCGGCGCCGTAGTGTCCGACCGCCTCGTGGATCGCGGAGCGCGCCGACGCCAGGTCGCCCGCGCGCGACCAAAGCTCGAACGCGCGCGGCGCATCACCGGCTTCGGCGTGGTGCCCGGCAAGCACCTCGGGCCGCTCGGCGAGTATCGAGGGATCGAGCCGCTCGATCTCGGCGGCGATCCGTCGGTGCCATTCCGCGCGCTGGCTGCGCAGCAGGCTGCCATAGGCGGCGTCGCGGATCAGCGCGTGCTTGAACGCGTAGCGAGTGCCCGACGCGGACGCCGTCTCGCCGACCAGACCGGCCCGGGCAAGCCGGTCCAGCGCGGACGCGAGTTGCTCCGGGGGGACGTCGACGACCGCCCGAAGCAGCGCCCAGTCGAACTCGCGGCCGATCACTGCGCCGACCTGCGCCACCCGCTTCGCGTGGCCGAGCCGATCGAGGCGCGCCGTCAGCGAGTCGCGCAGCGTCGCGGGGATCGTGCGATCCGAGTCGGCGCGGTCCGTGGTGTCCGCGGTCGACTCGACGACCGACAGCGTGAGCTCCTCGACGAACAGCGGGATGCCTTCGGCGCGTGCGAGGATCGCATCGAGCACCTCCGGAGGCAGCGTCGCGTTGCGCAGCACCGATCGGGCGAGCGCCGCCGACTGCTCGCGATCCAGCCGGCCGACCTCGACCCGACGGACATCTGCGGTGACACGCCATCCGCCGCGGTGGTCGGAGCGTGACGACGCGACGATCAGCATCGAGGACGTTCCGGCGGCCGCCGAGAGCCGATCGAGCAGCTCCGCGCTGGTCGGGTCGATCCAGTGCACGTCCTCCCAGACGAGCAGCCGCGGGCCGGAGGTCTCTGTGGCCGCGAGCAGCGACTCCAGCGCCCCGAGCGTCGTCTCGCGCTCTCGGTCGGGCGGGTCGGCGGCGCCGGGCACGTCGGCGGCGGCGGCCAGGCGAAGCACGCTTTCGACGGCGGGGCGGGACAGCCCGGCCGCATCGAGCTCGCGACGCAGCGCGCCCACGCGCGACACCCGGCTCGCGCCCGCCATCGCCCCCAGTCGCTGGCGCAGCAAGGCCGAGACCGGGTAGAGCGGGCTGCCCGCGTGATGCGGCGAGCATTGCAGCAGGATCCGCGCATGCGGCACGACGCCCGAACGCCTGTAAAGCTCCTGAATCAATCGGGACTTGCCGATGCCGGCCTCGCCGACGACGAGGACCGCCGAACCCTGCCCGGTCTGCGCCTCGCGCCAGTATGCGTCGAGCGTCGCGACCTGGGCGTCGCGGCCGACCAGCCGGTGCAGCGTCGGTCCTCGGCGCGCCTCGAATCGCGAGGCCACCGCGCGAGCGCTCACGACGCGCCAGCCGACGACCGGCCCGTCCACGCCCTTCAACGCGAGCCGACCGACGCACTCCAGCTCGAACCCGCCGGCGACGAGACGCCGGGTGTCGTTCGAGACGAGGATCCCGCCGGGCCCCGCCGCGGCCTGAAGCCGCGCCGCGAGGTTGGGCACGTCGCCGCTGGCGCCCCGCTCCGATACGCCGCGGCCGACACCGATCGCGTCGACGACGACCAGGCCCGTCGCGATACCACTGCGCGCGCTCAACCGAGCGCTGTCCCTCCGAACGATCCTCGCCACCGCCTCGTGCGCGTCGATCGCCGCGTGCACGGCGCGCAGCGCGTCGTCCTCCTGCGCACGCGGGTACCCGAAGTAGGCGAGGAGGCCGTCCCCGAGGAACTGCGCGACATGACCGCCCGCTGCGGCGACCGCGTCGGCCACCGCTTCGTGGAAGCTACGCAGCACGTCGCGGTAGCCCTCGGGGTCGAGTCGCCGGGACAGCGCGGTCGACCCGACGAGGTCGCAGAAGACGATCGTCATCTGGCGGCACTCTGGCACGGTCGCTTCGCCGTGGACCGAGCCCGTCGTCGGGCCCGAAGCACCGTCGCCGGGAGCCCCCGCGTCGTGCAGCGCCCGGATCGCGCGCAGCAGCCGCTTGCGGTCGCCGAGGGCCTCGACGCCGATCTCGCGCAGATCGGCGTCGTCGAGCTCGGACAGCAGCGCGATGTCGATCCGGTGGGCGGCGAAACGCGCCGAGTACTCGGCGAGCCCGAGATCCGCGAGCCAGCGCTCGACGCCAGACGGGCCGGCGAAGGGGGATCTCATCGCTCGGCGGCGCCCACCGCGCGCGCCCGGATGCCCCGCAGGCAACCGCCGTCCGCGGCGCGGCTGCCGTATCGAGGCGCGTCGGCGGACTCGGGTTCCATCGCGTGTCTGGAGCGTGGCCGAGCGCGGCGCATGCCCGACGTTACATGCTCCGCTCGTTCGACGCCACGCGGGAACGGACGGCGACGTCGTGCCGCTCGACGCTCGGCGTCGATCCGTTCGCCGCCCTCCCCCGCTGGCCGCGGTCAGTCGTCCGCGACCGGATTGCGCAGCACGCCCACCCGGTCGATCTCCACCTCCACGACGTCGCCCGCCTTCATCCACAGCGGCGGCGTGCGCTTGGCGCCCACGCCGCCGGGCGTGCCGGTGACGATCACGTCACCCGGCTCGAGCGGGGCCACCGTGGACACGTAGGCGATCTGCTTGGCGATCGAATGGATCATCATCTCGGTGGTGGCGCGCTGCACCTCGAGGCCGTTGAGGCGGGTGATCAGCGTCATCGACGTGCCGAACGGGATCTCGTCGGAGGTGACCATCCACGGCCCGAGCGCACCGCTGCGCCAGAAGTTCTTGCCCGGCGCGAACTGCGTGGTGTGACGCTGCCAGTCGCGGATGCTGCCGTCGTTGAAACATGCGTAGCCCGCAACGTGGCGGCCGGCATCCTCAGGCGCGATGCGCCGTCCGCTGCGGCCGATCACCACCGCGATCTCGCCCTCGTAGTCGAACTGCACCGACTCGCGCGGGCGCAGCATCGGCTGGCCGTGGCCGGCCTGCGCGTCGGCCCAGCGCGTGA
>JBIKMO010000141.1:0-10861 GCA_044359175.1 Burkholderiaceae bacterium
CAACACGAGGCCGAGCGCGATCATGGCGGCTAGCCCGATGTAGTTCATGATCGCGACCTGGTACTCCGACAGCACCAGGGGCGCGATGGCGACGACCCCGAAGAACCCGATGGTCAGCGGACGTCGCCCGATCATTCGTCCTCTTCCTCCTCGACGTGCCGCGAGCGAAGCGACAGCCAGATCAGCGGCGGGATGATGATCAGAAAAACGATCGTCTCCTTGTACGCGCTCGCCCAGAACGACGCGAACGCCTCGAGCAGGCCGAGGGACACCGCTCCGATCGCGGCGAGCGGATAGCTCGCCATGCCGCCCAGGATGGCACCGACGAAGCCCTTGAGCCCGATCAGGAAGCCGGTGTCGTAGTAGATCGTGACCAGCGGCGAGACGAGGATGCCGGACACCGCGCCGATGAATGCGGCGAGCAGCAGGCTCAGGCTGCCGGCCATCTCGGTCGGGATGCCGACCAGACGGGCACCGACGCGATTGACCGCGGTGGCGCGCAGCGCCTTGCCGTACAGCGAGCGGCCAAAGAACAACCAGAGCGCAACCATCACCGCCGCGCTCGCCGCCGGGATCAGCAGCGCCTGCGCGCTCATCGGGATGCCGCCGACCTCGAAGCGCGCATCCGAGAAGTTCTGCGAGCGCAGCCCCTCGCCGCCGAAGAACACCAGGCCCAGACCCTGCAGCACGTAGTGCACCGCCATCGACGCGATGAACAGCACCAGCGCCGAGGCCTTCGCGAAGGGCTGGTAGGCGACGCGATAGACGATCGGGCCCAGTGGCAGCGTCAGCGCGAGCACCAACAGGATCTGCCAGCCGAGCGACAGGCCCCGCGGCGCGGCCCACCCGGTCACCGCGGCGAGCGCGCACGGCAACACGAGGTAGCCTGCCAGCACGCCCGGTAACCGGCGCCAGGTGCCTCGGCGTGTCATGTCGATCAGCTCCAGCACGGTCGCGACCACGCCGCCCACGATCAGCACCCAGATGACGCCGGGCACGCGCCCGGCCTGCAGCAGCGCGATCGACAGCGCCGCGTACGAGATGAACTCACCCTGCGCGACGAAGATGATCCGCGTGACCGAGAAGACCAACAGCAGCGCGAGCGCGAGCAACGCGTAGATCGCGCCGTTGGTGACCCCGTCGAGCACCAGCAGCGACGCGATGTCGAAGTTCATCGTGGCTCCGAAATGAAGCGAGGGCCGCAGGGCCCTCGCCGTCCGGTCAGCGGGACGTCACTTCAGCAGCCGCCACTGCCCGTTCTGCACGTGCACCAGCACGCGCGCGCGCTCATCCAGGCCGGTGCGGGTCTTCGGATCCATGGTGTAGACCCCATGGGTGCCGACCACGTTGCGCACGTTGGCCAGCGCGTCGCGCAGCGCAACGCGGAACTCCGGCGTGCCGGGCTTGGCCTTCTTCATCGCCTCGGGCACGGCCGCGTCGGCGATCAGGAACGCGTCGTACGAGTAGCCGGCGAACGCATTGCGCGAGCCTGCGCCGAACTCCTTCTCGTAGCGCTGAGTGAAGTCGAGCGACACCTTCTTGGTCGGATGGCTGTCGGGCAGTTCCTCCGGCACGATCAGCGGGCCGGTGACCGCGACCGCGCCCTCGACCGCCTTGGCGCCCACCCGGATGAACTCGACGTTCACCGTGCCGTGGTTATGCAGGATCGGCTTGCGGTAGCCGCGCTCGACGAGCGCCACGTGGGGCAGCGCACCGCCCGTGCCCGAGCCGCCCACCACCACCGCGTCCGGGTTCGCGGCGATCAGGCGCAGCGCCTGGCCGGTCACGCTGGTGTCGGCGCGCGCGTAGCGTTCGTTGGTGACCACCCGGTAGCCCGACGCCGCGGCGTGGGACTCGGTGGCCCGATGCACCAGGTCGCCCCAGGTGTCGGAGAACCCGATGTAGCCCACCGACTTCGCGCCCTTCGACTTCAGGTGCTCGGCGATCGCGCCCATCATCAGCTCGGTGGTCTGCGGCAGGATCACCGCCCACTCGAGCACGTTCGGCGACAGCGCCGCGGGCGTGAGCACCATGATCGGGGTGCTGGTCTCGGCCGCGACCTGGGCCATCTGCACGGCCGAGGGCACGCCGTTGGAGCCCATCAGCAGGTCGACCCGGTCCTCGGACACGAGCTTGCGGGCGTTCTTCGCGGCGTTGGTCGGGTCGGACGCATCGTCCAGGATGATGTAGCGCACCGGTTGTCCGCCGAGCGTCTTGGGCATCAGCTGGAACGCGTTGCGGTAGTGCACGCCGAGCGACGCGCCCGGACCGGTGATGCCGAGCGACACGCCAACCGTGATCTGCGCAGTGGCGGTCGTCGCGGTCGCGGCCAGGCCGAGCGCCACCCCGAGGGCGGCAAGCTTGTGTCTCATGTCCTGTACTCCTCCGTGCGGGACGTCGAACGTGGGGACGGGTGCCCTGGCGACGCGCCTGCTCGCCGCGGGGCCCGCGGGTGGCGGGATTGTTCCACAGGTCGGGGCCGAAAGCACCGCCCCGCCCGCGCGCGAAGCGGGCGCGTCAGATCAGCGAGCCGCGGTTCACCATGCCGCCGTCGATCGTCACGACCGTTCCGGTCGTGTACGACGACAGGTCGGAGGCGAGCAGCGCGACCGTCGCGGCGACCTCGTCGACGGTCGCCGCGCGGCCGAACGGAAAGCCCTTGGACAGCTCCTCCCAGCGCGACGCGTCGCCGAAGCGCCGCGTCGCCTCGGTGCGCATCAGGCCGACCAGCCGCTCGGTGGCGACCGGACCGGGGTTGACGCCGACCACGCGGATGCCGTCGCGGTCGCTCTGGCCGCCCAGCGCCCGGGTGAAGGCCATGAGCGAGGCGTTGCACGCCGCCCCGGCGATGTAGCCGGCGTCCGGCGCCTCGCCGCCGTTGCCCAGGATGTTGACGATCACGCCGCGGCCGCGGTCCTTCATGCGGCGGTAGAACTCGCGGGACAGGTTCACGTACCCGAACACCTTCAGGTCGAACGCCGCGCGGAAGCGGTCCTCGTCGACGTCCAGCAGCGTGCCACGCGGCGTCGAGCCCGCGTTGTTCACCAGGATGTCCAGGTCGCCGCAGGCCGCGCCGAGCGCCTCGGCGCTGCCGCGGCGCGCCACGTCCATCGCGTGCGCGACCACTTCCACCGGGTGCGCGTCCTCCAGGCGGCGCTTCGCGTCGTCGAGCTCGGCCGCGCTGCGCGCGACCAGGTGCAGGCGCGCGCAGCCCTCGGCCGCGAGGATGCGGGCGATCGCAAAGCCGATGCCCTTTGAGCCGCCGGTGATCAGCGCGCTGCGCCCGGTCAATCCCAGGTCCATGTCAGTCCCCCTGCGGCACGATCTCGATGAACTTCGTCTTGTGCGACTCGCGCGGCAGCGCCCCGGGCGGCAGCCACTCGATCGCGGGCGCCACCCGGAGCTCGGCGCGCATCCGCGCCATCAGCTCGGCCTCCAGCGCCGATGGGTCCGGCTCCGCCGTCTCGACGCGTAGCCGCAGCGGCGGGTCGACGGCCGGCCCGGCGCGCGGCAGCCGGATCCGGAAGTGGCCGGTCGTGCGCGGCTCGAACTCCAGCAGCACGCGGCGGATGGCCTCCGGGTACACGTTGGCGCCCTTCACGATCAGCATGTCGTCGGTCCGCCCCACGATTCGGAAGCGCATCCCCGGCATGCCGCAGGGGCACGGCGAGGTCCACACCTGCAGCAGGTCGCCCAGCGCGTAGCGCATGAACGGCCCGCCTTCCCAGTCGATGAAGCTGAACACCATCTCGCCGACCGCGCCGTCGGCCATCGGCACCGGGCGGCGCGTGTGCGGGTCGACCAGTTCGAGCAGGCAGTGGTCGGGCGACACGAAATGCATGCCCGTGTACTCCTCGGGCGGCTCGTCGCACGAGATGCCGTGGAACGCGTGGCCGCCGCCGGTGTGGTCGAACACCTTGACCCCCAGCCCGTCGGCCAGCCGCCGTCGCACCGCGGGGTTGCCGCCGCCGGGTTCGCCCACGCAGAAGAACCGGCGGAATCCGAGCTCGGTCGCGGGCACGCCGGTGTGCTTCGGGCACTCGTCGATCAGGTACTGCCCGAACGAGGGGGTGGCGATCAGTGCGTGCGGGCGCGTGAGCCGGGCGAACTCGATCACCCGCTTGGTGCCGCCCTCGATGCCCACCGGCACCACGCAGGCGCCCAGGTGCTGGATGCCGTCCGACAGCGGCAGCCCGCCGGTGAACATCGACAGCGACACCGCTTGCAGCATCGCGTGCCCCGGGCGGATGCCGGCGCGCCAGTACTTGCGCGCGTGCATCTCGTTGACCACCGCGACGTCGTGCTTCGTCACGGTGTACAGCGTGGGCATGCCGGTCGTACCCGAGGTGGCGCTGATCCTCACGATCCGTTCGGGCGGCGCGCACGCGAGCAGCGCGGTCGGCGAGCCGAATTCGGCGAGCGAACGCTCCTGCACGCGCCGGTGCTCGTCCTTGTCCATCAGCGGCACGTGCACGTAGTCCTCGAGCGTGCGTACGTCCTCGGGCCGGATCCCGGCCGCGTCCATCTTCTCGCGGTAGAACGGCGAGCCCGCATAGTTGTACGCCACCTGCCGGCGCACGCGCTCGGTCTGCAGCGCGTGCAGCGCGTCGGCCGACATCCGCTCGACCGCCTCGTTCCACAGGGGCCGGTCGTTCACCGGGCGGCCCCGCGCAGCGCCGCGGTGGCGGCTGCGTCGACCGTCATCGTGGCCGGATCGACCACGACGCCGTAGTCGTCGCGCGCCGCGTCGACGCTCACCAGCCCGTCGCGCACGTCGGCGAGCACGCGCTCGACCGGTCGCTCGCGCGGGTCGCCGTAGCCGCCGCCGCCGCCCGCCCACTGCCGGAACACGGTTCCGCGCGGGATGTCGCGCACGATCTCCTTGGTCCGGGGGACCCGCTCGGTGCCGCCGGGCAGCGCCAGCCGGATCGCGTTGCGCGCACCGCTGCGCCCGCCGAAGAACCCGAACGCGCGGGCCTCCTCCTCGACGCCGTCGCCGAAGGCCACGCCGGTAGTGCCCTCGCCGTTCATCACGAACTCGGTGACCACGCCCAGCCCGCCGCGCCAGCGGCCGGCGCCGGCCGAGTCCGGCCAGTACTCGTGGCGCAGCAGCACGTGCGGGTCGTGGATCTCGAACATCTCGTAGTCCTGCGCGAGGATGCCGCCCGCGCAGTTGATCAGCCCGATGTGGTCGTAGCCGTCGGCGCCGTGCGTGGCGCCCGAGCCGCCCTTGAGCGACAGGAACAGGATGTCGACGTAGGGCCGGTCGTGCCGCGGGTCGTGGCCCGACACCGCGAAGCCGAGGAACCGGTTCCAGCCAGCGGTGACCATCTTCGGCAGCGCCTGAGCGAAGGCCCGGAACACCGCGTCCGAGGTGGGCCCCGTGATCGAGTTGCCGAAGGTGGTCGCCGCCGGGAAGCGCGCGTTCAGGAACGAGCCCTCCGGGTTCACGATGCGGATCGGCCGGACGATGCCCGCATTGTGCGGTATGTCCGGGTTCACCAGCATCAGGAAGCTGAGCAGCAGCGCCGAGGCGGTGGCGGCCGCCGGCGCGTTCACGAAGCCGGGGGTCTGCGGCGACGATCCGGTGAAGTCGAAGGTCACCGACTCGCCCTGCACCGCGACCGAGAGCGCGATCCGCATCCGCGTGCCCTCGGTGACGCCGTCGTAGAACGCCCAGGACTCGCCGTCGTACGTGCCGTCGGGGATCGCCGCGATCTCCTTGCGCACCATCGCCTCGGTGCTGTCGAACAGGTGCTCGACGAGCTCCAGCAGGCGCACGCGCCCGAAGCGCGCGAGCAGGTCGGCGAACGCGCGCTCGCCGACCGTGCAGCCGCCGATCTGCGCGCGGATGTCCTCCTCGACGATCTTCAGCCGCACGTTGGCGAAGATCAGGTTCCAGACGTCGCGGCGCAGCCGGCCGCGCTCGACGACCTTGACCGCCGGGATGCGCAGCGCCTCCTGCCAGACCTCCCGCGCCTCGGGGTTGTAGCCGCCGCGCACCGCGCCGCCGATGTCGGCCTGGTGGCCCTTGCAGGCGGCCCAGGCCACCAGCGTGTCGCCGTCGAAGATCGGCTTGAAGACCGCGACGTCGTTGTTCTGGTTGCCGCCGCTGAAGACGTCGTTGTGCAGGATCACGTCGCCCGGGTGCACGTCGTCGCCGAAGGTGCGGATCACCGTCTCGCAGGCGGGCTGCAGCGCGAACGCGAGCACCGGGATGTACTCGGTCTGCTCGAGCATGCGGCCCCGCGCGTCGTACAGCCCGGTGACGAAGTCGCGCGCCTCGTTGAGGATCGGCGAGCGCGTCGTGCGCAGCAGCGTGAGGCCCATCTCCTCGGTGATGGACTTCAGGCGGCGCTGCAGCACCGACACCTGGATCGGGTCGACCGCGGCGGCGCGCGCGCGGCGGCGCCGGCTGCGCGGTGCGTCGGTGACGGTGCTCATCGCTTCCCCAGCAGGCAGTTGTCCATCGCATCGTACTCGGCGCGGTAGCCGGCCGGCACGACGATGGTCGTGTTCACGCTCTCGATGATCGCCGGGCCGTCGACGCGCTGCCCGTGCCCAAGGCGGTCGCCGTCGTAGACCGGCACCTGCGCGAACTCGCGCTGCCCGGGCTGCCACACCGGCCGCCGCCCCTTGGCCGCGTCCTCGGGGCTCGGCCGGCGCCGCGGCCGCGGCACCTGCGCCGGCTTGGTCGTGACGCCCACCGAGGTCAGCCTCAGGTTGAGCACCTCCACCGGCGTGCCCTCCTCGGCGAGCGAGTAGCCGTACATCCGGTCGTGCAGCGCGTGGAAGCGCCGCCGCACCGCGTCCCACGACGCCTGCGCGAGCAGCCGCTGGGGCACCTCGACGTTGACCTCGTGGTACTGGCCGAGGTAACGCAGGTCGAGCGAGAAGCGCAGCCGCTGGCGGGCACGCGCGAAGCCCTCGGACTCGAGCGTACGGCGCGCGCCGGCCTCGAGCGCGTCCACCAGCGCGTCGATCCGCGCATCGCGCTCGCCGTCGGCCGGCAGGCGGCGGGCCAGGCTGCGGACCTCGTCGCGCTTCAGGTCCGTGCGCAGCATGCCCGAGGCGCAGAAGATCGAGGAGTCGCGCGGCACGACCACGCTCGAGATGCCGAGCTCGGCGGCGATCGCCGCGCCGTGCAGCGGCCCGGCGCCGCCCGCGCACAGCAGCGGGAACTCGCGCGGGTCGTGGCCCTTCTGCACCGAGATCTCGCGGATCGCCGAGGCCATGTTCACGTTGATGACCTCGATCATGCCCGCGGCGGCCTCGACCGGGTCGATGCCCAGCGGCCCGGCGATCCGGGTCTCGATCGCGCGGCGGGCGGCCTGCGCGTCGAGCGTCATCCTCCCGCCCGCGAAGAAGCCCGCAGACAGGTAGCCGAGCACCAGGTTCGCGTCGGTGCAGGTCGGCTCGGTGCCGCCTCGGCCGTAGCACGCGGGACCGGGCGCCGCGCCCGCGCTGCGCGGCCCCATGCGCAGCAGCCCGCCGTCGTCGATCCAGGCGATGGAGCCGCCGCCCGCGCCGATCGTATTGATCTCCATGCTGGGCAGCGCGAGCGCGTACTGGTTCACGGTGCCTGCGGTCGTGACCGAGGGCTCGCCGTCGCGCACCAGCGCCGCGTCGAAGCTGGTGCCGCCCATGTCCACCGTGATGAAGCTGCGGTGCCCGCTCGCCGACATGCAGGCGAGCCCGGCGGCCGGCGCCGCCGCGGGGCCGGACAGCAGCGTCATCGCGGCGCGCTCCGACACCGACGCGGGCGAGGCGACCCCGCCGTTGGACTGCATCACCAGCAGCACGCCGCGGTAGCCCGCGTCGTCCAGGCGCGCGGTCAGGCTGGCGAGATAGCGCGACAGGATCGGGCCCACCGCCGCGTTCAGCACCGTGGTGCTCGTGCGCTCGTAGAAGCGAACCTGGGGCAGCAGCTCGGAGGACACCGACACGTAGGCGCGCGGCATCGCGGCGCGCACCGCACGCGCCGCGCGCGCCTCGTGCGCCGGGTTTGCATGCGAGTGCAGGAAGCAGACCGCCACCGCGTCCACGCCCGAGTCGCGCAGCGTGGCGATCGCCGTGTCGAGGTCGGCGTCGTCCAGAGCGGTGACCACCGCGCCGGTCGCATCGACGCGCTCGGTCACCGGCAGCCGCAGGTGGCGCGGCACCACCGGCGGCGGCGGATGCCAGCGGTTGTCGTACATCACCTCGCGCACGCCGCGCCGCATCTGCAGCGCGTCGCGGAAGCCGCGCGTGGTGAGCAGCCCGGTGGGCGCCCCCTGGCCGGTCAGCACCGCGTTGGTGGTCACCGTGGTGCCGTGCACGATCAGCGACAGCGCCTCGACGAAGCGCTCGAAGGGCATCGACTGCGTGGCCGCGAGCGCGCGCAGGCCGGCGAGCACGGCGACCGACGGGTCGGACGGCGTCGACAGCTCCTTGTGCACGACCGTGCGGTCCGGTCCGGCCATCAGCAGGAAGTCCGTGAACGTGCCGCCCACGTCGATGCCGACCCTCAAGCGCCCCGCCATCGTCAGTCCCTCGACAGTTCCTTCGCGACGATCAGCCGCAGGATCTCGCTGGTGCCCCCGCCGATCAGCGTGAAGCGCACGTCGCGCAGGTAGCGCTGGGCCGGGTACTCCATCGCGTAGCCGTACGACGCGAAGACCCGCGCGGCCTGGTCGCAGACCGAGGCGGCGGTCTCGCTCGCATGGAGCTTGGCCATCGCCGCCTCCTTGTGGTGCGGCCGGCCCGCGTCGCACAGCCAGGCGGCGCGGTACACCAGCCAGGTCGCCGACTCGAGCGCGGTCGCCATGTCCGCCAGGCGGGTCTGGATCGCCTGGTAGCGGTCGATCGGCCGGCCGAACTGCCGACGCTCGCCGGCGTAGCGGCGCGCCGCGTCGAGCGCCGCGCGCGCGATCCCGACCGCCATCGCGCCGGTGACGATGCGGATCTCCGCGAGGGTGCGGCGCAGGTGCGCCTCGCCGTCGCCCTCCTCGCGCGAGAGCCGGTGCGACGCGGGCACGAAGCAGCCGTCGAACGCGAGCTCCGAGGTGGGCAACGCCCACACGCCCATCTTGTGGATCTCGCGGCCCACGTGCAGCCCGGCGAAGCCGCGCTCCACCAGGAAGACCGTCAGCCGCCGCTCCGGGCCCGCCTTCGCGAACACGGTGAAGAAGTCCGCCTCGGGCGCGGCGGTGACCCAGGTCTTGCGGCCCGTGAGGCGGTAGCCGCCGTCGCACCGCTCGGCCAGGGTCGCGATCGAGTCGAGGTCGCTGCCCGCATCGGGCTCGGTCATGCAGATCGCGCCGATCCGCTCGCCGGCGAGTGCCGGTCGGAACAGCCGCTCTTGGACGTCCTCGCCGCCGAGCATGTGCAAGAACTTCGTGCCCATCAGCGACTGCATCGCGACAGCGCCCGCGACCGACATCGAGCCGCGCGCGATCTCCTCGAGCGCGATGCAGAACTCGACCAGCCCGGTGCCGCTGCCGCCGGCGTCCTCGGGGTAGCGCATCCCGAAGGTTCCGAGCGCGGCGAGCTCGCGGATCAGCTCGCGCGGATACGCGCGCGCCTCGTCGAGCGCGGCCGCCTGCGGCGCGATCCGCTCGTCGCTGAAGCGCGCGAAGGCGTCGCGCACGGCACGCTGCTGCTCGGTGAGGTCGAAGTCCACGACGTCGCCTGGGTGATGCGCGACGGATCGGGCCGCGCGGCCGGGCGATGCTATGCGATGGCCTCGGCCCCCGCCAACGGGCCGTTCCACTGCGCCCCGCCGCTCCGCTTCACCGCGGCCCCACGATCCGGCAGGTCGCGGTCGCGATCGCCACCACCGCCCCGTCCTGGCGCAGCTCGCCCTGCACGATGCAGACCTCGCGCCCGCGCCGCACCAGCGTCGCGCTCGCCGCGATCGGGCCGATGCGGCACGGCCTCACGAACGAGGTGTGCAGGTCCAGCGTCGCGCAGCGCTCCTCGGGACCGGCGGTCGCGGTCACCAGCGAGGCGGTCACGTCGTCGAGCATCGCCGCCAGCATGCCGCCCTGCACGGTGCCGGCCGGGTTCAGGAACGCGTCGGCCCCCTCGAAGCCCATCTCGAGGCGGCCGGCGTCGAGGTCGAGCGCGACGATTCGCGCGCCGAGCGTACGGCCGACCGTGTGCTGCGCGACCTCGCCGCGCATCAGCCGGGTGATGAAGTTGTCGGGGAGCTCGGGCATGATCGCGTGCCTCCGGAATCGTACGTCCCGTACGATTCTCGCCCACCGCGGCGACACGGCGCGATTCGGTGGGCCGACGCCCTTCATCCCTCCGAGGCCGACCTCGCCAGCCCGCTTTCGAGCCGACGCCCGCGGGCCGCCGCTCGGCCGCTTGCACTCGACCGGTCCGCCCCACCGGCCCCCGCCCGGCGCCCGATCTCCCGCGCCAGCGCCTGCAGCGCCGGCACGTAGCGCGACCGCAGGTCCGCCCGCGGCACCGCCGCCCGCGGGAACACCAGGTTGATCGACGCAAGCAGCCGCCGGCCCGCGACGACCGGCACCGCGACCGCGGCGAACGCGGCCTCTCGCGCCCACTCGCCGTCGTTGTACGCCCAGCCGCGGCGCTGCGTGTCGCGCACCACGCGCGCCACGTAGCCGGCGTCGCGCGCGAGCGCGCCCCAGTCGTCGTCGCGCGAGCGCAGCACCTCCAGCAGCGCCTGGCGCTCGGCCGGGCCGCACGCGGCGAGGTAGGCCCGGCCGGCCGCGGTGACCAGCAGCGGCAGCCGCTCGCCGATCATCCCGCGGTGCTGCGACAGCGCGCTCAGCCGGTGCGTGGACTCGCGCACCACCATGTACCCGGCCTCGGGCGTGGCGAGGTCGCACGGCCACACGAGGCGCGGCAC
>JBIKMO010000427.1:0-3050 GCA_044359175.1 Burkholderiaceae bacterium
CCTCGCGGTACCAGCCGACGATGCGCCGGCTGATCGCGACGATCGAGAACCGCGCGCCGCTCAGGCACGCGGTCGCGAGCGCGGCCTCGGTCAGGCCCACCACCGGTACCGGCAGTACCTCGCGCAACGCGCCCAGCCCGGGGTCGCCGAACGCGGCGACGATCACCGCGTCGTGACCCGGCGCGTGCTCGCCGGCCAGGCAGGCCGCCGCGTATGCCCCCACCATCGCCTCGAACCGGGTCTCGATGTAGGCGACGCCGAACGGTGCCGTCACCGCGGTGACCGTGGTACCGGGCGAGGCCGCGCGCCGCGCCTCGGCCTCGATCAGGGCGGTCACCGACTCGGTGACGTTCGGGTTCAGCAGCAGCACGCGCATCGCGTCCCTCGTGTCGTCGTCCGGTGCCCGGCCGTTGCGATGGTCGACGATCCGCGCTACTTTGGTCAACGACCTCCTCCGGCCTTCCCCCCCATGATGCTGTCTCCCGATGCCGACGCCCGCGGGTCGCACCGTGCGCCCCGGTCGCCCCGCGCCGAGCGGCGGGCCCGCGGATGACCCCCGGCGTCGAGCGGCCGATGCCGCGCGACCTGGCGGGCTACGGCGCCCGACCGCCCGATCCCCGCTGGCCGGGCGGCGCCCGGGTCGCGGTCTCGCTGGTGGTCAACTTCGAGGAGGGCGCCGAGCTGTCGGTCGCCGAGGGCGACCCGCGCAACGAGTCGGTGTACGAGGTCGACGCGCGCGTGGACGGCGCGCCCGACGCGTGCATGGAATCGCACTTCGACTACGGCACGCGCGCCGGCTGGTGGCGGATCATGGACGTGCTCGAGCGCGCCGGCGTCGCCTGCACGGTCAGCGCCTGCGGCCGCGCGGTCGAGCGCTCGCCTGCGCTCGCCGCCGACGCGATCCGCCGCGGCCACGAGGTGTCCGCGCACGGCTGGCGCTGGCAGAGCCACGCGCATCTGGACGAGGTCGGCGAGCGCGAGACGATCGCGCGGACCGTGGCGGCGATCGCCCGTGCCTGCGGCGTGCGGCCGGTCGGCTGGCACACCCGGTCGGCGCACTCGCCTCACACCCGCCGGCTGCTGCTCGAGGAGGGTGGTTTCCTCTACGACAGCGATTTCTACGGCGACGACCTGCCGGTGACCGTGCACGTCGGCGGCCATCGTCACGTCGTGCTGCCCTACGCGTTCGACACCAACGACATGCAGTTCTTCAACGGCGGCCGCTTCGTCCGGGCGGCCGACTTCGCCGGCTACGTGCTCGACGCGTTCGACTGGCTGTGGCGCGAGGGCGCGCATGCGCCGAAGATGATGTCGGTCGGCCTGCACCTGAGGATGGTCGGCCGCCCGGGGCGCATCGCCGCGCTCGAGCGGATCGCGGCCGAGATCACCCGGCGGCCGCACGTATGGGTCGCGCGTCGCGACCAGATCGCCCGGCACTGGCTGGCGATCGGCGCCTGAGGACTGCCGGGCCGCGCGTCGGCCGGCGGCCCGCGCCGCGGCGGGTCAGTACCCGACCCACTGGCGCCACGAGGTCGACCGGGTCCGCGGGCGCGCCGGCTCGGGCAGTCCGCAGCGCAGGAACTCGCCGTCGCCCGGTGCGCCGAGGAAGTCGCGCCCGTCCCAGACCACGCGGCCGCGCGACAGCGTCGCCGCCGGCCACGCCGAGACTTCGATGCCCTCGTAGGGCGTGTAGTCGACCGCGTGATGCAGCATCGCGTTGGTGATCGGCCGCTTCGTGCCGGTGTCCCAGATCACCAGGTCCGCATCCGAGCCGATCGCGATCGTCCCCTTGCGCGGATACAGCCCGTAGAGCCGGGCCGCGTTGGTCGAGGTCAGCGCGACGAACTGCTGCAGCGTGATGCGCCCGGCGAGTACGCCCTCGGACATCAGCAGCGGCAGCCGCGTCTCGATGCCCGGGATGCCGTTCGGGATGTACGGGAACGCCGGTTCGCCGCCGCCCAGCTTCTTGCCCGACGGGTCTTCGTAGTTGAACGGCGCATGGTCCGAGCTGACGATCGTGAACAGCCCGTCGGCCAGCCCGTCCCAGATCACCTGCTGGTTCGCCTCGTCGCGCGGCGGCGGGCTGCACACGCACATCGCGCCGTGGAACCCGGACAGGCCGAGGTGCTCCTGGGTGAGGAACAGGTACTGCGGGCAGGTCTCGGCGAAGATGTTCAGGCCCTTGCCGCGCGCCCAGCGGATCTGCTCGACCGCCTCGGCGCCGGACACGTGCACGATGAGGATCGGCACGTCGACCAGCTCGGACATCGTGATCGCCCGGTGGGTCGCCTCGCGCTCGATCGGCATCGGCCGCGACAGCCCGTGGAAGCGCGGTGCGGTCTTGCCCTGGGCGATCAGCCGTTCGGTGAGAAACGCGATCGCATCCGAGTTCTCCGCATGGATCATCGCCATCGCGCCCTGAGCGCGCGCCACCTCGAGCAGCGCGAGGATCTGGGCGTCGTCGAGCTTCAGGTCGTCGTAGGTCATGTACAGCTTGAACGACGTGTAGCCCTCGGCGACCAGCGCGGGCAGCTCCTCGGTGAGCACCTTGGGCGTGGGGTCGCTGACGATCAGGTGGAACGCGTAGTCGACGCTCGCACGGCCGCCGGCGCGGCGGTGGTAGTCGTCGACCGCCTCGCGCAGCGAGCGGCCCTTCACCTGCGCAGCGAACGGGATCACCGTGGTCGTGCCGCCGCACGCCGCCGACCGCGTGCCGGTGGCGAAGTCGTCGGCCATTCGCATCGGCTCGGGCATCGGCTGGTCCAGGTGGCAGTGCGCGTCGACGCCACCGGGGGTCACCAGCCGGCCGGCGGCGTCGATCTCGCGGGTGCCCGCCGCCGCGTGCAGGTCGGCAGCCATCGCGGCGATCCGTCCGCCTGCGATGCCGAGATCGCAGTCGAAGACGTCACCGGCGGTCGCCACTCGGGCGCGCCGTACCACCAGGTCGTAGCTCTCGCCCATCTCAATGCTCCTCGGAGAACAGCCGGCCCCAGCCGGCCAGCCCACGGGTGTCGACGCCAGCCACGCGCAGCGACTTCCACACTGCCGTG
>JBIKMO010000428.1:0-3042 GCA_044359175.1 Burkholderiaceae bacterium
CTACCTGGACCGCGCACCGATGGGCGGTCGCATCGAGGGGGTCGAGCAGGCCGCACGCGCGTATCTCGGCAAGGGCGCCGACGAGCTCGGCCACGCCGAGGCCGCGCTCCTGGTCGCACTGCCGCAGTTGCCGTCGCGACTGCGCCCCGACCGCGCGCCGCACGCCGCGCAGCGGGCGCGCGACAAGGTCCTCGCCCGGATGCGCGACACCGGCGCGTGGCCGCCCGACCAGGTCGCGCAGGCGATGCAGGAGACCGTGTTCGCGCCGCCCGTGCGCGCCCGCTGGCTCGCGCCGCTGGCCGCCGAGCGCGTGCGCCGCGAGGCGCGCGCAGGCACCGATGCCGGCGGCGCGGCACTCGCGGCTCCGGGCGGCGCGGGCGCGACCGCTGCGGGCCCGGGCGCGGCTGCGCCGCGGGTGGTCCGCACCACGATCGACGCGAGCGTGCAGGCGCGCCTCGAACGGCTGCTCCTCGACCGGCTGGGCACGCTGCCGCCGCGGGTGTCGATCGCCGCACTCGTGGTCGACAACGCCGACCTCGCGGTGCTCGGCTACGCCGGTTCGGCGGACTTCTCCGACGACGCGCGCGGTGCCCACGTCGACATGGTGCGCGCGGTGCGTTCGCCGGGCTCGGCGCTCAAGCCCTTCCTGTACGCGATGGCGCTGGACGACGGCCTGATCCACTCCGAGAGCCTGCTCGCCGACGCGCCCCAGGACTTCGGCGGCTACGCGCCGGGCAACTTCCAGGCCGCGTTCGCCGGGCTCGGCACTCAAGCCCTTCCTGTACGCGATGGCGCTGGACGACGGCCTGATCCACTCCGAGAGCCTGCTCGCCGACGCGCCCCAGGACTTCGGCGGCTACGCGCCGGGCAACTTCCAGGCCGCGTTCGCCGGGCCGGTGAGCGCTGCCGAGGCGCTGCAGCGCTCGCTCAACGTGCCCGCGGTGGAGCTGCTCGACCGTGTGGGGCCGACCCGCTTCGCCGCGCGGCTGCACGAGGCAGGCGTGCGACTGCGCCTGCCGAACGCCGCCACCCCGAACCTGAGCCTCGCGCTGGGCGGCGGCGGCACGACGCTGGAGGCGCTTGTGGGCGCTTACTCTGCACTCGCCCGAGACGGTGTGGCGGGCCGGCCCCGGCTGCGGCCCGAGACCCCGACGGTGGACACGCGGCTGATGAGCGCGGGCGCCGCGTTCGTGGTGCGCGAGATCCTGGAGAACGGCGGGCGGCCGGACGCGCCGTTTCGCGAGACCGCGCGCCGGCTGGCCTGGAAGACCGGCACCAGCTTCGGCTTTCGCGACGCCTGGGCGATCGGCGTCACCGACCGTCACACGGTCGGGGTCTGGGTCGGCCGCCCGGACGGCACGCCGAACCCGGGCCACTTCGGGGCGAACACCGCCGCGCCGCTGCTGCACGACCTGGTGGCCGCGCTCGGGCCGAGCGCCGCGCGACCGCGCACGGTGCCCGCCGGCGTCGCGGCGACCGACGTCTGCTGGCCGCTCGGCCTGGCGGCGGCGGCCACGCCGCCCGAGCACTGCCGCGTGCACCGGCGTGCGTGGACGCTGGACGGCACCGCACCGCCGACCCTGCCGGACCGCGTGCGGCCCGGTCCGCCGGTGGCGGTCGCGCGCGTGCACCTCGGTCGCGGCGAACGGCTCGCGCCGGGGTGCGCGGCACCCGCCGGCGCGGCGGTGCGCGAGGTCGCGGTCGCGCGGTGGCCGGCGCTGCTCGAGCCGTGGATCGACGGGCGCTGGCGCAGCGACGCCGAGCGGCTGCCGTGGTCGGCCCGGTGCGCGTCCACGGACCCGCGGCGCGCGCTGCGCGTGACCGGCCTCGAGCCCGGCGGCACCACCCGCTTCGCGCCCGGGCGCACCGAGGCCGTGCTGTCGCTGCAGGCGGTGGGCTCGCGCGAGGCGCTCACCTGGCTGCTCGACGGCGCGTGGATCGGCAGCACACCGGCCGGCGCGCCGGTGCTGAAGCTGCGGCTGGCGGCGCCCGGAGACCACGCGCTCACCGTGATCGATGCCCAGGGCCGCTGGGAGCGCGTGCCGTTCAGCGTGCGCTGAGCCGCGCGCGGCGGCACAATCGAGCCTCCATCCCCGCGGCTGCTGGCATGCCCGACGTCCCCGACACCGCCCCGCTGCTGGAGCTGGACGGCGCACGCGCGACGATCCGGCTGAACCGCCCCTCGGAGCACAACCGGCTCGATCCGGACGACATCGCGGTGATCCACGCGCACCTGGATGCCGCGCTCGCAGCGCCGGCGGTGCGCGCGCTGGTGTTCGCCGGCAGCGGGCCGCGCACCTTCAGCTCGGGCTACACGCTGCAGGCGATCGCCGCGCGGCTCGACGAGCGTGCACTCGAGGCGCTGCTCGACCGCATCGAACGGCTGCCGCTGCCCACCCTCGCCGCAATCCACGGCGGCGTCTTCGGCGGCGCAACCGACCTGGCGCTGTGCTGCGACCTGCGCATCGGCGTGCCCGCCTGCCGGATGTTCATGCCGGCGGCGCGCTTCGCGCTGCACTACTACCCGGGCGGGCTGCGACGCTACGTCGAGCGGCTCGGCCTGTCGGCCGCGACCAAGCTGTTCCTGACCGCCGAGCCGATCGACGCGCACGAGATGCTGCGGATCGGCTTCCTGACCGATCTGGTCGATGCGGAGCGGCTGGGCGAGACCGTGGCACGCTACGTCGACGCGTTCGCCGCGAACGACCCGGTCGCGATGTCCGGAATGAAGGCAAGCCTGGGCGAACTCGCGTCGGGCCGCGCCGACCCGGACCGTCTCGAGCGCCGTTACCTGGACTCGCTCGCGTCGCCGGCGTTGCGCGAGCGTCTCGCGCGGCGGCTGGGCGGGTGAGCGCAGGCGCGGACGAAAGACCCCGCCCGCGCGGGGTTCGCGGCGGCTGCTCTACCATCGCCCGTATGCCGACCCCCGCCCGTCTCCGACCCGCCCGCCTCGCGGCTCGCCTCGTCCCGCTGCTGATCGTGGCCGGCTGCGCGCTGCCGAACTTCGGCGCATCGCAGCCGAGTTCGCTCGGCGAGAACCCG
>JBIKMO010000142.1:0-10795 GCA_044359175.1 Burkholderiaceae bacterium
CGGGCGCGGGGATTCCGGCCGCTCACCCTCGACCGGCGCGCGTGCCGGTCGTGCCCCGTGCGAGCGTCGCGCGGGTTACGGACGTACCGCCGGATGTGGCACGATCGGACCGGAGTCGGCCGCGGCCGCCGCGCCGACCCGTGCGCGGCGCGCAGCGGGCACCCTTGGCCCCGACCCGGCCCCGCCCTGTCGCCGAGCGCAGCCCGATGCATCGCGTCACCGATCCGCCCCTGCTCACCGTCGCGGCGATACGCGCGCTGGAGGCGCGTGCGCTGTCCGCGCGGCCCGAAGGCGCTCTGATGGACCGCGCCGCGCAGGCGGTCGCCGAAGCGGTCGCCGAACGGCTGCGCCGGATGCCCGCCGGCACGCCGGTGCTCGCGCTCGCAGGCCCCGGGAACAACGGCGCGGACGCACTGCTCGCCGCGCTCGATCTCGCCCGGCGAGGCTGGGCGGTCGAGGGATTGGCGCTGTCACCGGTGTCGCCCATCACGGCCGAAGGCGCCCGCGCCTGGCAGCGCTGGCGGGACGGCGGGCGCTCGCTCGCGCACCCGGAGGCGCTCGACGCGCTGCTGGAGCGCCGGCCGATCGTGATCGACGGACTGTTCGGCATTGGGCTTGCGCGGCCGCTGCCGTTCGCGGCCTCGAGCGTCGCCGCACGGCTCGCGGCCGCCGGATCGGTGGTGGTCGCGGTGGACGTGCCCAGTGGCCTGGACGCCGACCGGGGCGCGGTCGTCGGCGGACCAGGCGCGGTCGCGATCCGGGCCGAGGTCACGGTGACGATGATCGCGGACAAGCCTGGGCTGCATACCGGCGCGGGGCCGGCCCACGCGGGCGAGGTCCGGGTCGCGTCGCTTGGAATCGTGCCGGGCGATGACGCCGAGCCCGGTGCGGGCAGCGTCGCCACGCCGCGCGCGCGAGGGGCGCTGATCGACCGCGACGCCGCCCGCCGGCGAGTCGTGCCACGTACGCGTGACGCCCACAAGGGGTGCTTCGGCGACGTCCTGATCGTCGCCGGCGAGCCTGCGATGCGCGGCGCCTCGCTGCTCGCCGCGCTCGGCGCGCAAGCGGCCGGGGCCGGCCGGATCTTCGTCGGCCTCGCCGATGCGCACCCGCTGGAGGCGCGGCCGCCCGAGCTGATGACACGGCGGCTGCATCCGGCGGCCGAACGTCCAGAAGCGGCACTCGGCACCGCGCAGGCGATCGTCGCGGGCTGCGGCCTGGGCCACGGTGCGGCGGCGAACGCCATCCTCGTCCCCGCTCTCGCACATCCGGCGGCGCTCGTGCTCGATGCGGACGGCTTGAACCGGATCGCTGAGGCGCCCGCGCTGCGCGCCCGGCTCGCCGCGCGCGGCGACCTGGGGTATGCGACCGTGCTGACCCCCCACCCGCTCGAGGCCGCCCGCCTGCTCGGCACGTCGACCGCCGCGGTGCAGGCCGATCGCCTCGGCTCGGCCTGCGCGCTGGCCGCCGCGACCGGGGCCTACGTGGTGCTCAAGGGCGCTGGCACCGTGGTCGCCGAGCCAGATGGCTGCTGGACGATCAACGCGACCGGCGGCCCGATCCTAGCGGTGGCCGGCACCGGCGACGTGCTCGCCGGAACCGTCGGCGGACTGCTCGCGACCGGGCTGCCCGCGCCGGATGCCGCGCGGCTCGGTGCATGGCTTCACGGCGCCGCAGGCGACCGGCTGGCCGCCCGGTCGGATTGGGCCGCCTCCTGCGGCCTGCCTGCGTCGCGGCTGCCGGCGGCGATCGCGGCGACGCTCAATCGGCTTGCAGGCAACCGCTGCGCAGCGTGAGGCGGCGGGCGCAGCGCGCGGCAAGCGCCGGATCGTGCGTGACCAGCACCAACGTGGCGCCGGTCTCCCGGTTCATCTCGAACAGCAGCTCGATGATCCGCTCGCCGGTCGCGTGATCCAGACTGCCGGTGGGCTCGTCGGCGAACAGCAGCGGCGGACGGGGTGCGAACGCGCGTGCGAGCGCGACGCGCTGCTGCTCGCCCCCCGACAGCGTTCGGGGGTAGTGGGCACTGCGTTCGGCGAGGCCGACGCGGCCGAGCAGGTCCCGGGCGCGCGGAACCGCGTCCCGCGCCCCGGCCAGCTCCAGCGGGAGCATCACGTTCTCCAGAGCGGTCATGTGCGGCAGCAGCTGAAACGACTGAAACACGAAGCCCACGTGCTCGGCGCGCCAGCGCGCCCGCTGATCCTCGTCGAGCGCGAACAGGTCCTGCCCGGAGGCGATCACGCGTCCGCTGCTCGGCAGGTCGAGCCCGGCGAGCAGCCCGAGCAAGGTCGACTTGCCTGAACCCGACGCACCGACGATCGCCACCGTATCTCCGGGATCGACCGTGAACCCGACATCGTCCAGAATCGTCAGCCATCCGCCCGCATCCGGCACCCGCTTGCCCAGGTGTTCGACCTTGATCGCAGTCATATCGCCGAGTGTAGCCCGCACGGAAGTCGCCCCTGCCGTCACGGGCCTTTCAGCAGGACGCGAGCGCCGCAGGCGGCTGCTCGCTGGTGCGGTGCTCGCGGCGCTCGGCGCGACGCCTGCACCCGCGTTGACGCAAGCCCGTGAGGTGCGCCGGCTGCTGGTGCTCGGCGACAGCCTGTCGGCCGAGTACGGGCTGCCGCGGGGCGGCGGCTGGGTTGCGCTGCTGCAGCGGCGGCTTGCCGAGCGGAAGCTGGCCTACGAGGTGGTCAACGCGAGCATCAGCGGCGAGACCACGTCCGGCGGACGAGCGCGGCTGCCGGACCTCCTGGCCCGCCACACGCCCGCGATCGCAGTGATCGAGCTCGGCGGCAACGACGCGCTGCGCGGGCTGCCGCTCGTCGGCACCGAGCAGAACCTGCGCGATATGGTCCGCGCCGCGAAGGCAGCCGGCGCCCGGCCGCTGCTGCTGGGCATGCAGATGCCGCCGAACTACGGGCGCGTGTACGCCGAGCAGTTCGCCGCCGTGTACCGACGCGTCGCCGATGCCGAGAAGGTTCCGCTGGTGCCCTTCTTCCTCGACGGATTCGGCGACAAGATCGAGTACTTCCAGCCCGACCGGATCCATCCGGCCGAGAAGGCGCAGCCGCTGATGCTCGACAACGTGTGGCCGACGCTGTCCAGGATGCTCTGACCGGACGGGGAGACCTCGCTGCGGCCGCGGTCCCGGCGATCGGCGCGAGACGTGCGGCGTGGCGCGGTCGCTGAGCGCGGCGAGCGCACGGTCTCGAGCGAGAGCGGGTCGAGCCGCAGCGGAGCGCTAGCGCGCCTCACGCACCGCCAGCAGTGCGGCCGCGACGATCATCGCGCCGCCCACCGCGACGGGCGTCGTGAGCGTACCGCCCCCCAGCGCGATCGCCGACACCGCCGCGATCGGCACCTCGGCGAGCATCACCACCGCGGTGACGTTCGCCGGCAGTCGGGACGCGCCGTACTGCAGGCACAGGTTGCCTGCGGCAAACATCAGCGCGAGCACGGTCAGTCCCGCAAGCCATCCAGCTGCCGGCGCCGGCACCGCCGGCACGACGCCCGCGCTGGTCAGCCCCGCGGCGACCACCGCGGCGACCAGGCTGCCGCCGGCGAACATCGCGAACGCGCGCGAAGTCGCGGGCTGCGCCGCCTCGCGGCGCAGCATCACGCTGGTGAGCGCGAAGCCGAAGCCGCCGGCGATCGCGAGCAGGTCGGCACCGGTGGGCCGCATCGACGCGCCGTAGATCGGCGGCTGGAGCACCACCGCGGCTCCTGCGATCGCCAGCAGCAGCCGTCCGACCACCGCGCGGGTCAACGCCTCGCCGAGCAGCGCGCGCGCCAGCAGCGCGGCCCAGGCGGGCATCAGGTAGAAGAGCAGCACGACCCGGATCACGTCCCCGACGGTCACCGCCCAGTTGAAGCACGCATTCGCGAGTCCGCTGCCCAGCACGAGCGGCCACAGCGAGCGGGTGCGAAGCACGTGCGCGAACGACCGGGCGTCGAGCGCGACGATCGCGGCGGCGATCGCCAGGTACACCAGCGCCGTGGCCCAGAGGCTGTGCACCCCCTGCGCCTGCAGACTGCGGAACGGCCACCAGGACACGCCCCAGAGCGCCGCGTTCACCAGCAGCGCCGCAGCGGCCAGCACCGCGCCTCCCCGGACGCTCACCCGCTCGCCCCGTTCGACGGGCGGCCTGTGGTACCCCGGGCGGGACTCGAACCCGCACGCCTTGCGGCCGCGGATTTTAAGTCCGCTACGTCTGCCGTTCCGTCACCGGGGCGAAGCGCGCGGTCGCAGCATACGCCCTGGCGCCGCGGCCGCGAACCGGGGTGGGGTGGAGGCGCGAGCCGGAATCGAACCGACGTACACGGCTTTGCAGGCCGCTGCATGACCACTCTGCCATCGCGCCGACCGAGCCGCCGCGGGAGCGGCGGCAGGAAAAGAAAAGGGAAGCCGTTCGGCGGGCTTCCCTTCGACATCTGGAGCGGGAAACGAGTCTCGAACTCGCGACCTCAACCTTGGCAAGGTTGCGCTCTACCAACTGAGCTATTCCCGCAGGCTGCCGTCTCCGACAGACCGAAAATTGTAGCAGCCCCGGGCGCGCCGGTCAAAACAGCGCCTCGGCTCCCGGGCGGGTCAGGTGGAATCACGCAGGTGCGGCCAGGCTTGGCGCAGGTAATAGGTCATCGACCACAGCGTCAGCAGCGCGGCCCCGTAGACCAGCCAGGTGCCGATCGTGTGCACCGGCACCACACCGAAGAGGGGCTGGTGGTAAAGCAGCATCGGGATCGCCACCAGCTGCGCGATGGTCTTGAGCTTTCCGATCGAGTGGACCGCCACGCTCGCGCGCGCGCCCGTCCCGGCCATCCATTCGCGCAGCGCCGAGATCGCGATCTCGCGGCCGATGATCACCACGGCGACCAGCGCGTCGACCCGCTGCATCTGAAGCAGCAGCACGAGCGCGGTGCACACCAGCAGCTTGTCGGCCACCGGATCGAGGAACGCGCCGAAGGCGGACACCTGCCCGAGCCGGCGCGCGAGCCAACCGTCGAACCAGTCGGTCACCGCGGCCGCGACGAACACAACGGTACCGAGCAGGTTGCGGGTCGGCATCGACGAGGCGTCCCCGGGCAGCAGATAGATCGCCGCCAGCAGCGGAATGGCCAGCATGCGCAGCCACGTCAGCAGGGTCGGCAGGTTCCATCGCATCAATGCAGTCGCTTGTAGATGTCCTCTGCGAGCGCCCGCGAGATGCCCTCGACCGCGGCCAGGTCTTCGACGCTCGCCGCCATGATGCCACGCATGCCGCCGAACCTCGCCAGCAGGCGCTGGCGCTTGCGAGGCCCGACGCCCTCGATCTCCTCCAGGCTGGAACGCGCTCGCGACCGCGCTCGGCGCGCGCGCATTCCGGTGATCGCGAAGCGGTGAGCCTCATCGCGGATCTGCGCGACCAGCATCAGGGCCGGAGAGTCGCCGCCCAGGGTCAGCGAGGGCCGGGCGTCGGCGAACACCAGCGTCTCCAGACCCACCTTGCGACCCTCCCCCTTGGCCACGCCGACGATCGCGCCGGCGTCGAGCCCGAAGCCCTCGAAGACCCGACGCGCAACCTCCACCTGGCCGCGACCGCCATCGATCAGGACGACGTCCGGAAGCCTCAACTCCACTGTCCCGCCCGCGCCTGCTTCCCCCGTCCCGCCCGCGCCTGCTTCCCTCATCGCGGCCCCGTCGCCGGCGGACGCCGCGTCGGACGCGACCCCGGCGGCCGCTTCGCCGCCGGCGACGTCGGCGACGTCGCCCGCGCCGGACGGCTCGCCTGCCGTGGGCGCGCCGGCGGCCGCATCGACGAGCAAGCGGCCGTAGCGTCGCTCGAGCGCCTGGCGCATCGCCGCGTAGTCGTCGCCGCCGACCACACCCTCGATGTTGAAGCGTCGGTACTCGCCGCGCTGTAGCGCATGGTGCTGGTAGACCACGCAGGACGCCTGCGTCGCCTCGCCCATCGTGTGGCTGATGTCGAAGCACTCGATTCGCAGCGCATCCAGGTCGGCGTCATCCAGCCCGAGCGCATCGGCAAGCGCGCGGGTGCGCGCCTTTTGCGAGCCCTCCTCCGCGAGCACCCGCGCAAGCGCGATCCGAGCGTTCTGCATCGCCTGCTCGAGCCAGCGACGCCGGGGCCCGGTGGGCTGCCGCACCCAGGCGACCGGATGTCCGGCGCGCACCTGCAGGGCCGCGAGCACCTCACCATCCCCACCGGGCTCGTCGGCGCACACGATCACCGGCGGCACCTCGCCTTCGACGTAGTGCTGCGACAGGAACGCGTCGAGCACCTCGGACATCCCTTGCTCGCCGATGCCCTCGGCGCGGGTCGGGAAATGGGCGCGATCGCCCAGGTGCCGGCCGCCCCGCACCATGGCCAGGTTCACGCACACGCGCCCGCCTGCGGCGTGCACCGCGATCACGTCGGCATCGGTGTCGGTGCCGGTGTCCATCGACTGCTGCGACAGCACCTTCGACAGCGCGGTCATCCGATTGCGCAGCACCGCTGCGTCCTCGAAGCGCAACTCGGCGGCGGCGCCGTGCATCCGGACCTCGAAGTCGCGCAGCACCTCCTGCTGACCGCCGCGCAGGAAGCGCACCGCCGCATCCACGTCGCTCGCGTACGAATCCTCGTCGACCAGGCCGACGCAGGGCGCGCTGCAGCGGCCGATCTGATGCTGCAGGCACGGGCGCGTCCGGTTGGAGAACACCGAGTCCTCACAGGTGCGCAGCCGGAACACCTTCTGCAGCACCTGGATGCTCTCCTTGACCGCCCAGGCGCTCGGGAACGGTCCGAAGAACCGGCTGCGCCGATCGGTGCCGCCGCGGTAGTACGCAATCCGCGGAAAGCGGTGGGCGGTGAACTTCAGATAGGGATAGGACTTGTCGTCTCGAAAGAGGATGTTGTACCGGGGCGCCTGGGTCTTGATCAGGTTGTTCTCGAGCAGCAGCGCTTCGGCCTCCGAGCTGGTGACCGTGGTCTCGATCCGTGCGATCCGAGCGACCATGTGCCCGATCCGCGGGCTTGCATGGGTCTTCTGGAAGTACGAGGACACCCGCTTGCGCAGGTCGCGCGCCTTGCCGACGTACAGCAGGATGCCGTCGGCCGCGATCATCCGGTAGACGCCGGGACGGTTCGGCAGCCCCGACAGGTAGGCCTTGAGGTCGAAGTCGCCGTTGCCGGGCGGATCCCGGGGCGGAGCGTCGCGCTCGTCCACGATCCGGTCCTAGCCGCCCGCCGGGTCGCGACGCTCGACGACGACGAACGCGAGCGCGCTGTCGAGCTCGTCGGAGATCGACACGTGCGCGACCAGGCCACGCTCGTCCAGCCAGGCGGCCAGCGCGTTGCGAGGCACCGCGATCGGCTTGCCGTGCCGGTCGTTGAGCACCTGCAGCGACAGCAGCGTCATCGGCCCGCGCAGCCCCAGGCCGATCGCCTTGGAGAACGCCTCCTTGGCGGCGAAGCGCTTGGCGAGGTACCGGGCGGCCCGCTCCGGACCGGGCGTGCCCCGCCCGTGACGGCGGTGGTACTCCTTGAGTTCGTCCGGACCGAGCACGCGGCGCGCGAATCGCTCCCCCCAGCGCGCCTGCAGCGTGCGGATGCGCTCGATCAGCACGATGTCGGTGCCGATGCCGTAGATCATCGCCGTGCCCGCGGTCAGGGCGACGCCGCGCCCCCGCCGTCGCCGACGACGGCGACGGGTGGGGGCGGCGACGGCGCCACGCGCGCCGCCCCCTCGCGGATGAGCCGCTTCATCTCGCGGACCGCCTCGCGCATGCCGACGAAGACCGCCCGCGAGACGATCGCGTGGCCGATGTGCAGCTCGCGCACGCCCGCAAGCGCGGCGACCGGCTGCACGTTCACGTAGTTGAGCGCGTGCCCGGCGTTGAACCGCATGCCGTGGATACGGATCGCATCGCCGGCCCGTGCGATGCGGGCGAGCTCCTCGAGGACCGGGGCGCTCTCGGCGTCCCGGCCTCGCGAGAAGAACGCATGCGCATAGGGCCCGGTGTGGATCTCGCACACGCGCGCGCCGATTTCGGCAGCCGCCGCGACCTGACCGAGCTCGGCGTCGATGAACACGCTGGTACCGATGCCGGCGTCGGCGAGCCGCGCGACCACCTCGCGCAGCCGGGTGCGCTGACCGCGTACGTCCAGGCCGCCCTCGGTGGTGATCTCGTGCCGTCCCTCGGGCACCAGCATCGCCATCTCCGGGCGCAGCCGGCACGCGATGCCGACCATCTCGTCGGTCGCAGCCATCTCCAGGTTCAGCTTGATATGGGTGAGCTCGCGCAGCCTCCGCACGTCCTCGTCCTGGATGTGACGCCGGTCCTCGCGCAGGTGCACCGTGATGCCGTCGGCCCCGCCGAGGTGAGCCTCGACGGCGGCCCACACCGGATCCGGCTCGTAGGTGCGGCGCGCCTGACGAAGGGTGGCGACGTGGTCGATGTTGACGCCGAGTTCGATCATGGATTCACGTCCGGAGCAGGTCCTTCAGGATCTGGCGGCTGCGCAGCACCTGCCCGTCGAGCTGGCGCGCCAGCAGCGCGCGGGTCAGGCGTTTGGCCTCGACCAGCGTGCGGGGCGAATCGTACCGTCCGTCGGCGATGTCAAGCAGCGTGCTGCCGAGCACCACGCCGTCGACGTCGCGCTCGGCCTCCACGAAGCCGCGGCCGGGCATGGCCAGGTACCGACGCTGGGGCTCGACCGGACGATCGTCGGTGTCACGGGCGAGATCCAACGACTCGCCGATCTCGCGCAACAGCAACCACTCGAAACGGCGCAGTGTGGCCTCCAGCGGTTCGCCGAGCCCGAGCGCGACCAGCGCGCGCGCATAGCCGTCGAACAGCCCGGGGTGTGGCACGTCGCGCGGCAGCAGCCGCACGAGCAGCTCGTTCAGGTAGAACGCGCACAGCAACGCGTCGCCCTGCGGCGCGGACAGTCCGCCGAGCCATTCGGCCGAGGTGAGCGTGCGCAGCTCCTGCCGGCCGGCGAAGCCGACCTGAAGCGGCTGGAACGACAGCAGCACGCCGCGCAACGCCGAGGTCCTGCGCTTCGCACCCTTGGCGACGCACGCAACCCGCCCGTACTCGCGGGTCAGCAGGTCCACGATCAGGCTGGTCTCGCGCCAGGGAACCGCGTGCAGCACGAATGCGGGCTCGTCATGGATGCGATCGGCTGCGCGGCCAACCGGGCGCGCGCGTCGCGCGGGCGCAGCCGGTCGGGCGGCGAGCGGCGGCTCACTGGTAGCCATAGGTGCGCAGCCGACGTTCGTCGTCCGACCAGCCGCCCTTCACCTTGACCCACACCTCAAGGTAGACCTTGCAGCCGAACAGCCGCTCGAGATCCTGGCGCGCCTCGCTGGCGATCCGCTTGATCCGCTCGCCGCCGGCCCCGAGCACGATCGGCTTCTGGGCCTCACGCTCGACCACGACCGCCGCGAAGATCCGCCTCAGCCCCGGCAGCTCCTCGAACCGCTCGATCACGACCGTGCTCTGGTACGGCAGTTCGTCGCCGGTGAGCCGGAAGAGCTTTTCCCGAAGGCTCTCCGCGGCGAGGAACCGTTCGCTGCGGTCGGTGAGCGCGTCAGCCTCGAACAGCGGTTCGCCCTCGGGCAGGTGCAGACGGCACTCGTCGAGCAGCGCGTCGAGCTGGCGGCCGGTGCGCGCGCTGATCGGCACGATCGCCCGCACACCGGGCCGCGCGCCGAGCTGAGCCATCAGCGGCAGCAGCCGGTCTCGCTGGGCGAGCGTGTCGACCTTGTTCAGCGCAATCACGACCGGCGTACCCTCGGGCACGAGCGACAGCGCCCGATCGTCGGCGGCGGTCCAGCCGCTGGCGTCGGCCACGAGTACGACCACGTCCGCGTCCACCGCAGCCTGGGCCGCGGTGCGGTTGAGCACCCGATTGAGAGCGCGCTGGTTTCGGGTCTGGAAGCCCGGGGTGTCGAGCAGCAGAAACTGCGCGTCCGGTCGCGTGACCACCCCGACGATCCGGTGGCGGGTGGTCTGGGCCTTGGCCGAGGTGATGCTCAGCTTCTCGCCCACCAAGCGGTTCAGCAGCGTGGACTTGCCGACGTTGGGCCGCCCCAGGATCGCGACATGCCCGCACCGGTGCCCGGCTCCCGGCGCAGACCCGGGCATCGGGTCAGGCCGCGTGCGCGCGACGCCGGCCTTCCGCGGGCGCGGGGCTCGGCTCGGCCGGGGAGGCGGCCGTATCCCGTGGCGTCACCGTTCCGTCGGGCGCCGCTCGGACGCGGGCCGGCAGCGGCGCAACCGGTGTCACCGCGACCGCAGCGGACACCTCGACCGCGGCCGGCTTCGGCTCGCGGATCGGCTCCGGGCTCGCGGCAGGCCCCACCGTCGCAACGACCACCTGCGGCGCCGCCACTGGCGCGTCGGCAGCGGCCGCTCGCGCGACCGTGCGCCGGGATCGGCGGACCGTGGCCGGCATCAGCGACTGCGCCTGCTCGAGCGCGAGCTTGGCCGCAGCCTGCTCGGCCGCCCGCCGACTACCGCCGCTGCCCAGCACCTGGATCGCGAGCTTGGGAACCGCGCACTCGACCTCGAACAGCTGACTGTGCGCAGCCCCGTGCGTGGCCACCACCGCGTAGACCGGCAGCGGGATCTTGCGGCTCTGCAGCCACTCCTGAAGCAGCGTCTTCGCGTCCTTGCCCAGCGTGTTCGGGTCGACCGTGTCCAGGATCGGCTTGTACAGGCGGCGGATCGTCTGCTGCGCAGGGTCGAATCCGCCGTCGAGGAAGATCGCGCCGAAGACCGCCTCGAGCGTGTCGGCGAGGATCG
>JBIKMO010000143.1:0-10720 GCA_044359175.1 Burkholderiaceae bacterium
CGCGTACGCGCCGAACGCGCCGCTCTGGCTCACCAGTCCGACATGGCCGACCGGCGGCTTGACGAAGCCCGCCACCGGCGTGAACGTGCCGAACATCCCGTTGCGCAGATTCATCACGCCCAGGCAGTTCGGGCCGATCACCCGAAGACCCGCGCCCCGGGCGCGCTCGGTCAGGCGGCGCTGCCCGGCCTCGCCCGCGGCGCCGACCTCGGCGAACCCGGCCGAGAACACGATCGCCGCGCGCGCGCCGGCGGCGATCGCGTCGTCCAGGGCGGCGTCCAGCGCGGCCTCGGGGATCGCGAACACCACCAGGTCCACCGGTTCGCCCACCGACCGCAGGCTCGGGAACGCGGGCAGGCCCTGGACCTGATCGGCCTTCGGGTTGATCGGGACGATCCGGCCCTGGAATCCGTGCGTGCGCAGGTAGGTGATCGGCAGCGCACCGACCTTGCCCTCGGTGGACGAGGCACCGACCACCGCCACCGAGCGCGGCGCGAACAGCGGATCCAGGCTGCGGGCGGACATCGACGCGGCTCCCGTTGGGTTCATTTCGTGCCCGCTCGGGCGATCTGGACGAAGCGCGTCCAACGCTGCTGCTCCTCGGCCATGAACCCGGCGAAGTCCGCGCCGGCGAGGAATCCGGCTTCGCCGCCGGCCGACTCCAGGCGCTCGCGCACCTCGGCCGACGCGGTGGCGGCGGCCGCCGCCTCGGCGATGCGCCGGATCACGGCGGCGGGGGTCCCGGTCGGCGCGTGCAGGCCGTACCACGACAGCACGGTCGCCTCCGGCACGCCGGCCTCGGCGATCGTGGGCACGTCCGGCAGCGCGCGCGAGCGCCGGCCACTGGTATTGGCGAGCGCGCGCAGCCGCCCGGACTGAACCGGCGGGATCGCGACCGTCGAGGGCAAGACGCCGAACGCCAGCGTACCGGCGATCAGGTCCGGCACGATCGGGGGCGCGCCCTTGTACTGCACCGCCTCGATCTTCAGTCCTGCCACCGTCGCGAGCATCTGCGTCGACATCGACTGCGGCGAGCCCGGACCGCCCTCGCCGTACAGCGCGCCGGGCGAACGCCGGATCGCCTCGATCAGCTCCTGCAGCGAGCGAGCCGGCGAGGACGCCGGCACGACCAGGTAGCTCGGCGACAGCGCGAACCGCGCGATCGGCACGAAGTCCGCGGGCTTCCAGCGCAGCCCGGTCTCGATCAGCGGATTGTTGACCAGGAACGAGGCGCTCACCAGCAGCGTGTAGCCGTCCGGGGCGGCCGAGGCGACCGCGTCCGCGCCGATGTTGGCATTCGCCCCCGGCCTCGCCTCGACGATCACCGGCTGGCCGAGCACCGGACCCATGCCGGCGGTCACTGCGCGGGTCATCACGTCGACCACGCCGCCGGCCGGATAGGGCACGATCACCCGCACCGGGCGCGTGGGCCACGCCCCGCCGGACTGGGCGCGGGCGGCGCTCCCCGCTGCGCCGGCGAGCGCGGCCAGGCCCGTGAGCACCGCGCGTCGAGCGCTGCGGGCGCTCATCGCGCGACTCCACCGCCGCCGGCGGCCGCGAGTCCGGCGAGCGCAGCCCGCGTCTGGTCGAGCAGCCGCTCGAAGATCGCCGCGACCGGCTGCTGCTCGCGGATCCACGCGACGCCCTGCCCGACCGCGTAGTGCATCAGCGGCTCGATCTGGTGGTCGTCGATCGCTCCGAGCAGATCGCCGACCAGCATGTCCTGGTAGGGCATGGCGAGCGGCCGCGGCGCATCCGGCGCGGACCACTCGTCGCTCCACGCCGAGCGCACCTGCCGGAACGGCTTGCCGCTCTCCGAGCGCGTGATCACGGTGTCCTCGCTGCCGGCGGCGATCAGCTTGCGCAGCAAGATCGGATTGAGCGCGTACTCTTGCGACGCGAGCCAGAGGCTGCCGGTCCACACGCCCTGCGCGCCGAGCGCGAGGCTGGCTGCGGCGTGCCGGCCGGTCATCACCCCGCCGGCGGCGAGCACCGGCACGTCGCCCGCGATCTCGACCACCTGGGGCACGAGCGAGAACGTGCCGATCGGTCCGGTGTGTGCCGCCGAATCATGCCCCTGCGCGACCAGCAGGTCGGCCCCCGCGTCGAGCGCGCGCCGGGCGTGCTTCGGGGAACCGCACAGCGCGACGATGCGCTTGCCGGCGCGCCGGCAGCGCTCGACGAAGTCGGCCGGCGCGCCGATTCCACAGGCCACCAGCTGGACGTCGGCCGCGAGCACCGCCTCCATCTGCGCGCGCGCGATCTCGTTGGAGCGCAGAAAGCGGGTGCGCATGCCGGCGCGTTTCGGCGGCGGCACGGAGTACTTGTCGTACAGCTGCGCGACGAACGCCGTGTGGCGCTGCGGCAGCTCACGCTTGAGCGCCTCCGGATCGTTGTCCTCCGGCATGCCCGGCGGCAGCACCAGGTTGACGCCGATCGGCGCATCGCCGGCGCGTGCCCGCAGCTCGGCGAGCTCGACCCGGATCTCGTCCGGGGTGCGTCGGGTGGCGCCATACACGCCCAGACCGCCGCAGCGCGACACCGCGGCGGCGGTGTCGATCGAGTGGGTGAACGCGAACACCGCATGCGCGATGCCCAGGGCGTCGCACACCGGAGTGCGCAACACGGCGCCGCGCGCGACGGCGCTGGGGTCTGGATCGGCCACTTGTGTCCTCCTCGGGCGACCTATCATAATAGGTCTCATGGAACTCGCAAGTGCGCGCGCGCCCGCGGAGGCGACGCCACCGCTCTTCGCTCAGGTGAGGGACGCACTGCGCGGGCAGATCCTGGCCGGAGGGCTGCGCCCGGGCGAGCGGTTGCCGTCCGAGGCCGCGCTGGTCGAGCGCTTCGGCGTGAGCCGGATCACGGTGCGCCAGGCGCTCGCCGAGCTGCAGGCGAGCGGGCTGGTGCAGACCGTCAACGGCAAGGGCTCGTTCGTGACCCCGCCCGGCCGAAGCGAGGCGCTCGGCCCGTTCGTGGGGGTGCTCGAGGCCATGCGCAAGCGCGGCCACCGGGCCCACGGGCGGATGCTGTCGCACCGTGAGGTGGCCGCCCCCGCGCGAGTGGCGCGCGAGCTCGGGCTGGCCGGGGGCACGACGGTCGGCGCGGTCACCGTGCTGCGCTACCGCGACGATCAGCCGTTCGCGATCGGCACCTCGTGGCTCGACGCGACCACCGCGGCCCGGCTCGCCGCCCAGGACCTGGTCGAGAACGACGTCGCGCTCGCGGTCGCGAGCGGACTGGGGTTGCGCAGCGCCCGGACCCGCGTCGCGGTGGGTGCGCGGCTGGCCGACGCGCGGCTCGCGCGGCGGCTGCGCTGCGAACCGGGCTCGGCCGTGCTGCACGTGCGAACCACCGCGATCGGGCATGACGGGCAGGCGCTGATCTACAGCGAGACCGACTGCCGCGCCGACATGATGGACTACCGCGTGACGCTGCGAAGCTGAGCATTTGGCGCGCAAGGAGTACCCAGCACCATGACCCCGACCGACCCGATCCACGGCGACGCGGGCGCGCTGTACCTGCCGCACCCGGGCTGGGCCGAGATCGTGCTGAACCGGCCGCAACGCCGCAACGCGATCGATGGGCCGCTCGCCGACGCGCTCGCCGACGCGCTGCAGCGCGCTGCGGACGACCGATCGATGAGCGCGGTGCTGCTGCGCGGCGCCGGCGGCGCGCTGTGCTCCGGCCTCGACCTGAAGGCGTTCGCCGCCGATCCGCCGCCGCCCTGGCGCGCCGGGTTCGCCGAACGCTGGCGCGCGGTGCATGTCGCGCTCGCGACGCTGGACAAGGTCCTGGTGGTGGCGCTCGAGCGCTTCGCGATCAACGGCGGGGCGGCGCTCGCGCTCGCCGGCGACCTGCTGGTGTGCGGCCACGGCGCATTCCTGCAGGTCGGCGAGGTGCGGCTCGGCATGGAGGCGCCCAACAACCTCGCCTGGCTGCGGCTGCGGCATTCCGAAGCCGTGGCCGCGCGGGTCGCGCTGCTTGGCGACCGGCTGGACGCGGCCGCGCTGCAACGCCTGGGCGTGGTCACCGAGGTGGTCCCCGACGACGAGGTCGTCGCCCGCTGCCGCGCGCTCGCGATCGAGCTCTCCGCATGCCCGCCGCAGACCGTGTCGCGGATGAAGACCCGCCTGCGCAGCGCCTCGCTCGGGATGGAGGCGGCGCGCTGGTTCGAGCAGTTCGCCGACCCCGCGGCCCCGCCGCGGCCGCCCGCCCCGATCACGAGGACCTGACCCATGGACACCCAGGCGATCCGCCGCCCGTCGCTGCCGCGCCCCGAACTGCATGCGCTCTGCGAGCGGGTCCGTGCCTTCGTCGACGAGGTCGCGATCCCGGCCGAGGACATGAGCCGCGCGCACGACCTGCCCTGGCTCGACCGCACGACCCGCGCGCTGCGCGCGCAGGCGCGGGCGCGCGGGCTGGCGGCCCCGCAGCTGCCGCGCGAGGCAGGCGGACTCGGTCTGAACTGGCAGGACTGCGCACCGGTCTTCGAGGAGTGCGGACGCAGCTTCCTCGCCGCGGCCGCGCTCGGCTGCGGCGCGCCCGACCAGCCGAACGTGGATACGCTGCTGCACCTGGCCAGCCCCGCGCAGCGCGAACGCTGGCTCGCCCCGCTGATGGCCGGCGAGATCCGCTCGTCGTTCGCGATGACCGAGCCCGCCCCCGGGGTCGGATCGGACCCGCGGATGCTCGCGACCCGAGCACGACGCGACGGCGACGGCTGGGTGCTCGACGGTCACAAGTGGTTCGCCTCGGGCGCGCCGGGCGCGGCGTTCGCGATCGTCGTCGCGCGCAGCGACGAGGGCGCGAGCTGGTTCCTGGTCGACACCGCCAACCCGGGCTGGCGGCTGGTGCGCGACATCCCCTCGGTGGACCCGTTCTCCACCGGTCACGGCGAGGTGATGCTCGAGCAGTGCCGCGTCGGCGCCGACGCGCTGATCGGCGAGCCGGGCAAGGGCTTCGACTACGCGCAGCTGCGGCTCGAGGGGGCCCGCCTGTTCCACTGCATGCGCAACGTCGGCCTGGCGGCCCGTGCGATCGAGATCGCCCAGGACTACTGCGCGCGGCGCGAGTCATTCGGCGCGCGGCTGGCCGAACACCAGCAGGTGCAGGCGATGGTCGCCGACGCGCACATCGCGCTGTACGCATGCCGGCTGATGACCGCCGACGTCGCCCGCCGCCTGGACGAGGGCGCGTCGATCCGGCACCACTCGTCGATGGCCAAGGTCTTCGTGTCGGAGGCGCTGAACCGGGTCGCGGATACCGCCTGCCAGCTCACCGGCGCGCTCGGCATGTGCGAAGACCAGCCGCTCGCCCAGATCGCGCGGCGGCTGCGACCGTTCCGCATCTACGACGGCGCCTCGGAGGTGCACCGCGCGGCGATCGGCCGACGGGTCTTCGCGAAGGGGGGACGGGCATGAACATGACCGCCGACGCCGCTCCGGACGGGTTGCGCGCCGAGGTGCGCGCGTTCCTGCGCGAGCGGCTGCCGGCTGCGGTCCGCGACAAGGTGCGGCTCGGCGTGGAGGTCTCGCGCGAGGAGACCGTCGCGTGGCAGCGCGCCCTCGCCGAGCGCGGCTGGCTGGTGCCGCACTGGCCGCCGCAGTGGGGGGGCACCGGCTGGAGCACCGCGCAGCGCGAGGCCTTCCAGGAGGAGATGGCGATCGGGCACGCGCCCGAACCCGACGGACTGAGCTTCGAGATGATCGGGCCGCTGCTGATCCGCCACGGTACCGACGCGCAGAAGCGGCACTTCCTGCCGCGGATGACCTCGCTCGAGCATGTCTGGTGCCAGGGCTACTCGGAGCCCGGCGCGGGCTCCGACCTCGCGTCGCTCAAGACCCGCGCGGTCCGGGTGGACGACGACGACGGCGGCCACTACGTGGTCGACGGCAGCAAGATCTGGACCTCGAACGCACACCGCGCCAACTGGATCTTCTGCCTGGTGCGCACCGACGTGCAGGCGCGCGCGCAGGAGGGCATCAGTTTCCTGCTGATCGACATGGCCACGCCGGGCGTGAGCGTGCGGCCGATCGTCGGTATTCACGGCTGGCACTTGTTCAACCAGGTGTTCCTCGACGGGGTCAAGGTGCCGGTGGGTCATCGGCTCGGCGAGGAGAACCAGGGCTGGGGCCTCGCCAAGTCGCTGCTCGAGTTCGAGCGCCTGAACCTGGCCCGCGTGGGCGAGAACCGACGCCGCCTCGCGAAGGTGCGCGTGATCGGCGAGCAGGTACACGAGGCCGGCGAGCCGCTGTCGCGGCGGCCGTGGTTCCGCCAGCGGTTGGCCGAACTCGAAGTGCGCCTGGAGGCGCTCGCCGCGACCGTACGGGCGCTGCGGCGCCAGGCGCAGGCCGGACGCCGGCTCGGACCGGAGACCGGGATGCTCAAGCTGGTCGGCAGCCGACTGGTGCAGGACCTGGACATGCTCGCGGTGGACGCGCTCGGGCCGCAGACCCTCGCCTGGGACCGCGACGCGCACTTCGATCTCGCCGCCCACGAGCGCGAGGCACGGGTCGATCGCCATCCGTACGCCGCCACCGCGTCGTCGCGCCGCTTCGTGAGCCGCGGCTACACGATCGCCGGCGGCAGCAGCGAAATCCAGCATGAGCTGCTCGCCAAACAGGTGCTCGGCCTATGAGCGCATCCACCGATCCGAGCCGCGGCCGCCCCGAGGTCGACGGCGACGAGGATCGCGCGATGCTGCGCGAGGCCGCACGGCGATTCGTCGAGCGCGACTACGACTTAGAGGCGCGCCGCGCCGCGCTCGCCCGTCCCGACGGCTTCTCGCGCGAGCGCTGGGCCGCGTTCGCCGACATGGGCTGGCTCGGCCTCGGTCTGCCCGAGGACTGCGGCGGCCTGGGCGACGCGACCGACGCGCAGATCGTCGCACACGCGCTGGGCCGCGCGAACGCGGTCGAACCCTGGCTCGCACACGTCGGCCTGGTCGCGCCGCTGCTCGCCGCGCTGCGCGCCGCGGGCGGCCACGGTGCCGATCGCTGCGCGGCGCTGCTGTCCGGGCTGGCGGCCGGCCGCACGCTGCTGGCCCTCGCCGCCTTCGAACCCCAGGGACGGTACGACGCGTTCGACGTGCGGCTGCGCGCCGAGCGGGCCGGCGAAGGCTGGCGGCTCGAGGGCGCCAAGACCCTGGTGCTCGCCGGCGGCTGCGCCGAACGGCTGCTGGTGGTGGCGCGCACGGCGGGCGCCGTGCGCGATACCGACGGGCTGTCGGTCTTCGAGGTGCCGGCCGATGCCGCCGGCCTCGCGCGTCACGGTCTGCCAACCTACGATGGGCGGCAGACCGCGGACCTGCGGCTCGCCGGCGTCCACCTTCCGGCCCACGCGCTGCTCGGACCGGAGGGCGGCGCCTGGGCCGCGCTCGAGCTCGCCATCGATCAGGCGACCGCCCTGGCGTGCGCCGAGGCGGTCGGCACCATGGAGTCGGTGATCGAGATCACCCGAACCTACCTGCAGCAGCGTGTCCAGTTCGGCCGGCCGCTCGCTGCGAACCAGGTGCTGCGCCATCGGCTGGTCGACCTGTGGGTCGACTGCGAGCAGGCCCGCGCGATCACCGGCGACGCGATCGCGCGGCTGAGCGACGCACCCGAGGTGCGGCGGCGCGCGGTGTCGATCGCCAAGGCCTTCGTGTCGCCCGCGGCACGCCACTGCGGACTGGACGGCATCCAGATGCACGGGGCGATCGGCATGACCGACGAAACCGCGATCGGGCACGCCGCCAAGCGCCTGGCGGCGCTGTCGACCCTGTTCGGCGACGCCGCCTGGCATCTGGAGCGCCTCGCCGGATGACCGTCCAGCCGGCCCCCACGCCAGCCGCCGACGCGGCGGCCGCGCTCAGCGGTCCCGGCGGCGCGCGAGCGTGCCCTTGGCGAGCAGCGTGAAGAGCCGTTCGAGCTGACGGTCGAGGCGAGCGAGGAAGGCGGCCATAGGAGTCGATGCAGACAGGTGGCCCAGGATGATGCCTGATCGGCACGAACCCCTACGTCGCAGCGGGCCATCGGAGCGCCGGGCCCGCCTGCCGGCGGCGGGCAGAGCGCTGACCGTTACGCCGGTCAGCGCGTCCAGGGCGGCACGCCGCCAGCCACCCCGGCCCGCGCCCGCGTGAGCGACGCGTCGTCCGTGCGCCCCTGCTCGTGCAGCGCGTGCACCGCCGCGTGCACGATCGACGCCGCATCGACCTCGAAGAACCGGCGCAGCGCAGCCCGCGTGTCGCTGCGCCCGAAGCCGTCGGTGCCGAGCGTCAGGTAGCGCCGGCCGCGCGGCACGAACGCGCGGATCGACTCGGGCACCGCCCGCACCCAGTCGCTCACCGCGATCACCGGCGCGTCGGACCCGCCGAGCACGCGCTCGGCATGCGGCACCGCGCGCACGCCCTCCAGGCGCTGGCGGCGCTCGCAGGCCGCCCCGTCGCGCGCCAGTTCGCTCCAGCTGGTCGCGCTCATCACCTCGGCGGCCACGCCGTGCTCGGCGGCAAGCCTGTCTGAGGCCGCGAGCGCCTCGGCGAGCAGCGCACCGCTGCCGATCAGCGTCACCCGCGGCGCATCCGGCGGCAGGCCGTCGGGCGCCGGCCTCGCCCGATACAGCCCGCGCAGCAGGTCGTCCTCGACCCCGGCCGGCAGCGAGGGCTGCGGCTGGTTCTCGTTGCCCACGGTCACGTAGTGGAAGACGTCGCGCTGCTCGACCAGCATCTCGTGCATGCCGCGCGCGACGATCACCGCGAGTTCGCCCGCGCTGGCCGGGTCCCAGGCGCGGCAGTTCGGTACGGTGGCGGCGATGCCGTGCGAGCTGCCGTCCTGGTGCTGCAGCCCCTCGCCGCCCAGCGTCGTGCGTCCGGCGGTCGCCCCGACGAGGAATCCGCGCGCCCGCTGGTCGGCCGCCGCCCAGATCTGGTCGCCGACCCGCTGGAACCCGAACATCGAGTAGTACACGTAGAAGGGCAACATCGCGACCCCGTGCACCGAATAGCTGGTGGCCGCGGCGGTCCAGGAGGCGAGCGCGCCGGCCTCGGTGATGCCCTCCTCCAGGATCTGTCCGTCGGTCGCCTCGCGGTAGTACAGCATCGAGCCGATGTCCTCGGGCTCGTAGCGCTGTCCGACCGACGACCAGATCCCCACCTGGCGGAACAGATTCGCCATGCCGAAGGTACGCGCCTCGTCGGCGACGATCGGCACGATCCGCGGGCCCAGCACCGGATCCTTCAGCAAGTTGCCGAGCATCCGGACGAACGCCATCGTGGTCGACATCTCGCGGCCGGCGGCCTCGAGCGCGAACTCCGCCCAGCGCGCGGTGGGCGGCACGGGTACCGGCGCGCACGCCGCCTCGCGGCGCGGCATCGCGCCGCCGAGCGCCGCGCGGCGCTCGCGCAGGTAGCGCATCGCCGGCGCGTCGTCGTGCGGCCGCAGGAACTCCAGCGCCTCGGCCTGCGCGTCGGCGAGCGGCAGCGCGAACCGGTCGCGGAACTCGAGCAGCGCGTCGCGGTCGAGCTTCTTCTGCTGGTGGGTGGTCATCCGCCCCTGCCCGGCGCGCCCCATTCCGAAGCCCTTCTTCGTGTGCGCGAGGATCACCGTGGGCTGACCGCGATGATGGGCGGCGGCGTGGTAGGCCGCGTGCAGCTTGACCGGATCATGGCCGCCGCGGGTGAGCCGGTCGATCTGCTCGTCGGTCATGCCCTGCGACAGCGTGCGCAGCGCCTCGTTCTGGCCGAAGAAACGCTCGCGGTTGAACTTGCCGTCGGTGGCCGCATAGGTCTGGAACTGACCGTCGACGGTCGCGTCGAACGCGTCGATCAGCGCGCCGTGGCGGTCGCGCGCGAGCAGCCCGTCCCAGTCGCTGCCCCACAGCAGCTTGATCACGTTCCAGCCCGCGCCGCGGAACAGGGCCTCGAGCTCGTCGACGATGCGGCCGTTGCCCCGCACCGGCCCGTCGAGCCGCTGCAGGTTGCAGTTGACCACGAACACCAGGTTGTCCAGGCGCTCGCGCGCCGCGAGCGTGAGCGCACTCATCGACTCGGGCTCGTCCATCTCGCCGTCGCCGAAGATGCCCCACACCTTGCGCTGCGCCGCGTGCCCGGGCGCGCCACCGAAGCCCGCCGGCGCGAGCAGCCCTCGATGCTCGAGGTAGCGCACGAAACGCGCCTGGTAGATCGCGCTGATCGGGCCGATGCCCATCGAGCCGGTCGGGAACTGCCAGAACCCGGGCATCAGCCAAGGATGCGGGTAGCTCGACAGGCCCTGCGCGCCCACCGCTTCGGCCGCCAGCTCGCGTCGGTAGTGGGCGAGGTCCGCCGCGGTCAATCGGCCCTCGAGGAACGCGCGGGCATACACGCCGGGCGCCGAGTGCGGCTGGAAGTACACGAGGTCGCCGAGGAACCCGTCGGTGCGAGCACGAAAGAAGTGGTTGAAACCGGTCTCGAACAGGTCGGCCGCCGACGCATAGCTCGCGATGTGCCCGCCGAGTTCGCCGTGAGCGCGGTTCGCCCGCACGACCATGGCGAGCGCGTTCCAGCGCATCAGCGCGGACAGCTCGCGCTCGCACTCGAGGTCGCCGGGGAACGGCGGCTGATCGGCCACCGCGATCGTGTTCACGTACGGGGTGACCAGCGCGGGCTGCCAGCGCAGCCCGGCGCGGGCGGCGTGACGCTGCAGGGCATCGAGCAGGAAGCGGGCCCGCTGCGCACCGGCTCCGGCCGCCACTGCGGCGAGCG
>JBIKMO010000429.1:0-2995 GCA_044359175.1 Burkholderiaceae bacterium
CCGCCGCCGCCGCCGCCGCCGCCCCCGCCGCCCCCGCCGCCCCCGCCGCCGCCGCCGCCGCCGAAGCTGGCATGATCGGCGGCGTGCGCGACCCGAGCCCGAACCGACCGCCCCACGCCGGCCCGGAGGCCGCGGACACCCCCCCGCCCCGAGGCCGCCGGATCGCGCACGTCGACATGGACGCGTTCTACGCGTCCTGCGAACTGTCGCGCTACCCGGAGCTGCGCGGTGAGCCGATGGTGGTGGGCGGTCGCCGCACGCATGCGCCGCGCACCGGCCCGGACGGCATGCGCACGTTCTCGCGGCTGCGCGACTACGCGGGCCGCGGTGTTCTGACGACGGCGTCGTACGAGGCCCGCGCGTTCGGCGTGCACTCGGCGATGCCGACGATGAAGGCAGCGCGGCTCGCACCCGACGCGGTGCTGCTGCCGGCGGACTTCGAGCTGTACACGCGCTTCTCGCGGCTCTTCAAGAACGCGGTGCGCTCGATCGCCCCGCAGGTCCAGGACGTGGGCATCGACGAGGTCTACGCGGACGTCTCGTCGCTCGAGGGCGACGGCGAAGCGATCGCGCACCGGATCCGCGCGGCGGTGCGCGAGGCGAGCGGGCTGACCTGCTCGGTGGGCATCGCGCCGAACAAGCTGCTCGCGAAGCTGGCCTCCGACATGAACAAGCCGGACGGCGTCACGGTCCTCGCGATGGCGGACGTGCCCGCGCGGATCTGGCCGATGCCGGCCCGCAAGATCAACGGCATCGGCCCGAAGGCGGCCGGCAAGCTCGCCGCGCTGGGCATCGGCACGGTGGGGGAGATCGCGGCCCGCGACCCGGCGTGGCTGGTCTCGCACTTCGGGCGCAGCTACGGCGCGTGGCTGCACCGGGTCGCGCACGGCCGCGACGACCGACCGCTGGAGACGAGCCGCGAACCGGTGTCGATGAGCCGCGAGACGACCTTCGAGCGCGACCTGCACGCGGTGCGTGACCGCGACGAGCTCGGCGCGGTCTTCACGCGGCTGTGCGAACAGCTCGCGGCGGACCTGCAGCGCAAGGGCTACGTGTGCCGCACCGTGGGCATCAAGCTGCGGTTCGTGGGCTTCCAGACGGTCACGCGCGACCGGACGCTCGACGAGCCCATCGCCGACGCGACCGCGCTGCGGCGCGCCGCGGGGCAGTGCCTGCGGCGCGTGGACCTGGCCCGGCCGCTGCGGCTGCTGGGCGTGCGCGCAAGCCGGCTGGAGCGCCCCGGCGCGCAGCCGCGCGAGACGGTCGAGCAGTACGCGCTGGGGCTGGAGTGAGCGGGCGCGCGGGGCGGCACGGCGCCGCGGGGCTCAGAGCAGCTTCGACGCGCCGAGCAGCGGCGCGGTCTGCGCGGTGAGCGAGGCCACGGCCCACTTCGCCAGGTCAACCTTGCCGGCGGCGATCTCGCGCGCGAGCCGCGTCGCCATCTCGGCCAGGCCCCGCTTCGTGGCCAGCACCTGCGCGTGCAGCGAGTACCGCTCGTCGACCGCACGCTCGAACTGCTCGACCAGCGCACGCGCGCGCTCGAGCGACACGCCGGCGGACAACAGCGCCTCGAGCAGCGCGACGTTGAACGAGCCCATGGCGCGAGGATAGCGGCGCCCGGGCGCCGCGCCAATCAGCCGGACGGCGTCGGTCGGAAGCGCGGGCGCGGCGGACGCGGCCCGCACGGTACGCCGTCGCTTCTTCCAGGATGTCGACGTGCATCTTCAGCCGCGCGTTCTCCGCACGCAGCCTCGCAGGTGGCGCTCGCGGCCGGCGCGTGGTCGCTCGGGCTGCTGCGCACGGTGGGGCTGGACGCGCCGCTCGAGACGCAGCGCGGCGACCACGCGAGCTTCGAGGTCGGGCGCGCGCCGGTCTCGCGCACGGTGGTGCTCGCCGACCGCAACGTGTTCATCGCGCCGATGGAGACCGGGCTGCGCGCGGGCGGCACGGTCGAGTTCGGCGGCCTCGCCCGCGGGCCCGACGCGACGCGGGCGCACCGGCTCGCCGCGTTCGCGATCGAGGCGCTGCCCGCGCTCGCCGGCCGGCCCTACGCCACGTGGATGTGGCACCGGCCCTGCATGCCGGACACGCTGCCGCGCGTGGGCCCGGTGGGCGCGCGTCCCGGGCTGTGGCTCGCGTTCGGCCACGGCCACCTCGGCCTCACCGACTCGGCCGATACCGGCGCGCTGCTCGCCGAGCTGATCGCGCCGCGCGGCTGAAGGCGAGCGTCGGGCCGCGGCGCGCGGGCGCCCTGATCAGCCCTGCAGGATCCGCAGCCGCTCCATCACCTTGTCGAGCAGGTCGCGGCGTCCCTGCTCCACGTGGATGGCCCTCAGGTTGCTCAGCATCCTCACGAGGATCTGGTGCGCAGAGGCCGGCCCGAGCAGCTGCGTGGCGGAGGCGCCGTGGGCCTCGGCGCGTCGCCCGAGTTCCGCGAGGTCGAGGCTGGCCCCGGTGAACGGGTCGATCACCACGGTGCCCTCGTGCAGGTCGACGCGAAGCAGGAAGTGCCCCGGGAACGAGACGCCCTCGACCTCGAGCCCGACGTGCCGTGCGAGCTCGGCGAACAGCACCGCCAGCGTGATCGGGATGCCCCGGCGGGTCTCGATCACCCGGTGCAGGTAGCTGTTGTCCGGGTCGTAGTAGGCGCCGCGGTTACCGGCGAAACCCTGCGCGACGTAGAAGAAGCGCAGCGCGCGCTGTAGCCGCGCGGTCTCGGTCGACGCGTGCCGGCAGTCGTGCGCCAGCTGCCCGGCGAGCCGGTCGACGTCCGCGAGCAGGGCCTGCAGGTCGAGCGACGGATGGGCGTCGAGCCCGATCGAGGCTGCGGCCTCCAGCAGCGGGATCGAGCCGGGGTCGCGCACCAGCGTGCGGAAGTAGTCGAGGTCCGAGATCGATCGGTCCATGGCGATCGAGGCGCGAGACGCGAGACGCGAGGCGCATCAGTATGCCGCAGCCGGGCCGTGGAACCGGCACGTGCGGCGCGAGGCCGCGC
>JBIKMO010000430.1:0-2994 GCA_044359175.1 Burkholderiaceae bacterium
GGGCGGCAGCTGCCGGGTTCCGCTGGCCGCCTACGCGTCGATCGATCCGGATCGGCGCTTGGCGATCACCGCGTTGCTTGCAACCGACACCGCAGTGCGACGGACCTCCATCGTCGGGGATCGGCCGCTTGCCTTGCCCGAGGGGGAGGCTCCCCTGCCGAACGATCCCGACCTGCGCGATGCGGAGGCGCTCGGCGCGCGGGCGGCCGCTGCGCTGCGCTAACCCCTCCGCCGGGCGGCGCAGGCATCGTGGCGCCGGACACCGTCGTACTGACTCAGCCCGCGCTGCGCACGGCGCCGCTGGTCGCCCGACTGAACGCCCGCGGTGTTGCGACCGAGTGCTGGCCGATGAGCCTGATCGCTGCGGCCGATGGGATCGACTGGGTGGCGTTGGCGGGCGGCTTGGCCGCGAGCGACTGGGTGGTCTTCCCGAGCCCAGGGGCCATCGAGGTGACGCTCGCCTCGCTGCGGGCCGCCGATCTCCACTGGCCTGCCGGGCCGTCGATCGGGCTGGTCGGGCGCGGCAGCGTGCAGGCGCTGCTGCCTTGGCGCCCGCATTGGTCCGCGTTGCGCGACGCCCGCGTGCTGGCGCCCGGGGGCGAGGACCAGGATGCGGACGCGCTGCTCGCGCTGCCAGAGTTCGCCGCCGTTGAGGGCCGGCGGGTTGCGGTGATCAGCCGGGTCGGCGTGGAGCCTCGCGGAGTGCAAGCACTGCGTGCCCGCGGCGCCAACGTGCGGGTGTGGGGGGTGTACCGCGTCGACCCGTTGGCGCCGCCGCCGCACGCGGGGGCCTGGCTGGCTTGGCGCGCCGCGCACCGGCGCGGGGTCGCGATCTGCGTGGCCGACGCCGGCAGCGGCCGCAGACTCGGCGGATTCGTGGATCGGCTGCCGGTCGGCGACTGGGTACGGGGTCAGCCGCTGCTCACCCAGCATCGGCGGATCGCCGCCGCGTTGCGAGCCGACGGATGGCGGTGTGTCCACCGACACGATCCCGGTACGGATGGGCTGGTCGCCGCGCTAGAATCGCTGCCGGACATCGAGCGATGAACGACTCCCCCGAGGCCGCCACCGCAGCCACCCCAGTGCGCTCCGGCGTGGGATCCGTCTCGCCGCCTCCGACGCCGGCCGACCCCGTACCGGTCGCCCCGGCGCAGACGCGTCGCTCGGGTGTCGGGTTGGCGACTGGGCTGGCGGTCGCGGGTCTGCTCGGGGCCGGTGCGGCCGCATGGTACGCAGACGGCCGCATCGAGCGTATCGAGCGCGAGTTCGCCCGGCGAGTTCAGCACCTGGAGGCCTCGACGCAGCAGCGCGAGCAGCAGCTCAAGCTGCTGGGAGACTCGCTGCGCGACGCCCAGGGCAAGCTCGCGCTGACCGAGGCCAAGCTCGCGGATTCGCTCGGCCAGCAGCTGCAGCTGCGGCAGCTGTACGACGAGATGGCGCGCAGCCGCGGCGAGCTTATGCTCGCCGACGTCGAGAACTCCATCATGATCGCCGCCCAGCAGTTGCAGCTTGCGGGCAACGTGCAGAGCGCGCTGCTCGCGCTGCAGGACGCCGAGCAGCTCCTGGCGCGCTCGAGCCAGCCGGCGCTCATCGGGCTGCGGCGCGTGCTCACGCGCGACATCGAGCGGCTGAAGGCCGTGCCGCTCGCCGACTTCGCGGCTGCCGTCGCGCGGCTGGACGCGCTGATCGCCGCGATCGATCAGCTGCCCCTGCTGGCCGAGCCCCCGATGCCCACGACCGACGACGGCGCGGGCGCGGGCGCAACGCCCCGCAGTGGTCTGCTCGGTCTGCCCGAACGGATGGCACGCACTGGGGTGCAGGGCTGGGACGCGTTCGTCGCCGAGCTGCGCGGGCTGTTTCGCGTGCAGCGGGTCGACCAGCCCGAGTCGCTGCTGCTCACCCCCGAGCAGCGCTACTTCGCCCGCGAGAACCTGCGGTTGCTGCTCTTGCACGCGCGGCTGAATCTTCTCGCCCGCAACGAGCCGCTGTTCCGAGGCGATCTCGGCCGAGCGACGAAGACGGTCGAACGCTGGTTCGATGCGCAGCACCGCACGGTCGCCGGTGCACTCGTGACGCTGCGTCAGTTGCAGTCCATGCCGCTCGCGATCGACCTGCCCTCGCTGGCCGACAGCATCGCTGCGGTGCGCACCGCCCGGGCGAGCGGCGACTCGAGGTAGCGCCGTGCGCTGGATCGTCTGGGTGCTGCTGGCGTTCGCACTGGCGGTCGGTCTGGCACTGATGATGCGCTTCAACCACGGCAACGTCGCGATCCTGTGGCCGCCGTACCGGATCGAGCTGTCGGGAAACCTCGCGCTGGTGCTGATGGCCGTGGGCTTCGTGACCCTGCACCTGGTGCTGAACGCGACCGCGCGCGCGCTGTCGCTGCCGCAGCGGGTGCGCGACTACCGCGCCCGGCGCCGGGACGAGCGGGCCACGACCGCGCTGCGTGACAGCGTATTGGCGTTTTTCGAGGGCCGCCTAGGCCGGGTCGAGCGGCACGCGTCGCTCGCTCAGGCGTCGCCCGCAACCGCCGGCGCGGCCGCGCTGATCGCGGCCCGGTCGGCGCAACGGCTGCACGAGGCGGAGCGCCGCGACCGCTGGCTCGGACACGCGGCCGGGGCGCCCGAAGCCGCGCAGGCCCTGGAGATGACCCAGGCGGAGCTCGCGGTGGAGGATCGGCGGCCCGAGCAGGCGATCGAGATCGTCGAGCGGATGCACGCCGGCGGCGCGCGTCACCTGGTGTCGCTACGGACCGCGCTGCGCGCCTACGAGCAGGCCGAACGCTGGAACGAGGTGCTGCGTACGCTTCGGCTCGTCGAGAAGCGCGACGCGCTGCACCCGGCGGCGGTGCGACGCATGCGGATCCGGGCCACCGAGGGGGCGCTCGCCCGAATGGGCGGCGATGCGGCGGCGATCCGCGAACTGTGGCGATCGCTTCGTTCGGAGGAGCGCGCGCTGCCCGAGGTCGCCTCGACCTTCGGGAGCGCGCTCGCG
>JBIKMO010000144.1:0-10655 GCA_044359175.1 Burkholderiaceae bacterium
TCGTGCCGCGGGCGTGCATGTCGGCGGCCAGGTGCAGCGCTGCCCACAGGTTCGTGCCGGTCGAGCCGCCGACGCGCCGCCCGAGCACGCGCTCCAGCCAGCCGATCGCGCCCAGGCTCGCGGCGTCCGGCACCGGGATCACCCGATCGACCACGTCGCGGACGAACGAGGGTTCGACGCGCGGGCGGCCGATGCCCTCGATGCGCGAGCCGCGCGGACTGGTGCGGCGTGCGTCGCCGTCGCGGTGGTAGTCCGCGAACACCGAGAATTCCGGGTCGGCCACCGCGATCCGCGTGCCGGCGTACTCGGGTCGGTAGCGGACGTAGCGTCCCAGGGTGGCGGACGTGCCGCCGGTACCGGCGCCGATCACCACCCAGGCCGGCACCGGGTGCGGCTCGAGCGACATCTGCTGGAACAGGCTCTCGGCGATGTTGTTGTTGCCGCGCCAGTCGGTCACGCGTTCGGCGTTCGTGAACTGGTCCATGTAGAGGCCGCCGGTGCGCGCGGCGGTCGCGGCCGCCTCGTCGTAGATCCGCGCGCCGGGAACGCGCACGCAGCGCGCCCCGAAGAACTCGATCTGCTCGACCTTGCGTGCCGCGGTGGACTCGGGGACGACCGCGACGAAGGGCAGCCCGAGCAGCCGGGCGAAGTACGCCTCGGAGATCGCCGTGCTGCCCGACGAAGCCTCGACCACGGTGGTGCCCTCGTGGATCGTGCCGTTGACCAGGCCGTAGAGGAACAGCGAACGCGCGAGCCGGTGCTTCAGGCTGCCGGTCGGGTGCGTCGACTCGTCCTTCAGGTACAGGTCGACGCCGGGCAGCCGCGGCAGCGGCACGCGGATCAGGTGCGTGTCGGCCGACCGGTTGAATTCGGCGGAGATCGTCGCGATCGCGTGACGCACCCAGGCGCGGTCGCCGTCGGCACGCAACGGGGGGCGTTCGGTCGGGGTCGGCATGGCGCGGCGCGGCGGGACGATCGGCGGATGATCGCACGAGCGAGCCGCGCGCTTGCCGAGCGCACCGTGCAGCGGGCACCATCGGTGTCGGACCGAGTTCGCGGTCGCCGCGCATCCGGGCGGCGGGACCGGCCGGTCATGCCACCGCCCCTTCGAGAGGACGACCCCGATGAACGACCACGCCACCTCGATGCCGCCGGGTCTGCCGGCGGCCCCCGCGTCCGCCCCCGACCGCAGCCGCTGGTTCGAGCGCACCGGCTGGCGCTACGGCAGCCCGGAGTTCCACGCGGCGTCGCTGCTCGCCTACGTGTTCGTCGCGCTGTTCCCGGTCGCCGCCCAGCTGTTCGGCGGTTTCGCGGCGCCGACCTGGCCGGCGCAGTTCCCGCTGATCGCGCTGCTGTGGGCGATGTTCGTCGCCTTCGCCTATCCGGCGTGGGCGTGGTTCGAGGCGCGCGCGTTCGAGCGCTGGGCGGCCGGGCTGGACGCCGCCGACCGTGCGGTGCAGACGCAGCGCTTCGCCGGACGCGTCGCCCACGCGAGGCTGTTCTGGATCGCGGTCCTGATCACGCACGCCGTGGTCGCGCTGCTGGGGATCGCGGCGACGCGCTGACCCGGGGCGGCGTGGCGCTCGTCGCGGCCGCTCGGGCGGATCCGGCGCGCCGCGTCCGGCGCGTCGCGCGCGTGGAGCGTGCCTCGGCGCGCGGGGTGCGGCCGCTCGCCTGCGCCGTCGTCGCCGCAGCGCTCGCGGGGCCGCTGGCGAACGCCCGCGCGTCCGACGCGCCGCCGGCCGCCGATCCGGCCCCGCGCCTCGAGCATGCGTGCCCGGCGCCTTCCGAGGTCGTGCTGCGGGCGGCGTTCGACCGGGATGCGCGCTGGGTCTGCGAGGGCATCCGGCGGGCGCTGTCGTTCCTCGGCGGCATCGGCCTCGCCGCGCCGCCGCAGCTTCGGGTCGACGTCGGGGGGCCGCTGCCCGGCGGCCTGGACGGGCGCGCCGTCGGCTGCTACATCCGCGAGACCCGTCGCATCCACCTGATCGACTGGGCGGAGTTCGAAGCGCTCGGCGAGTGGTTCCGCACGCCCGTGGACGCGGAGCTGTACCGGGCTGCGGCCGCGCACGAAACCGCGCACGCGATGGTCGCCTGCTCCGCGGAGCCCGCGATGCTGCCGCTCGCGGCGCACGAGTACGTCGCCTACGTGACGATGTTCGCGACGATGACGCCCGAGGTTCGGGCGCGCGTGCTGGCGAGGTTCCCCGGCACCGGATTCCGCAGCACGCTGCAGATCAACGCCGCGGTCTACCTGGTCGATCCGCTGCAGTTCGCGGCCGATGCCTGGCGCGACTATCTCGGACGGCGCGACCGCGGGGCCTGGTTGCGCGACCTGGTCGCGGGCCGGATCGTGCAGCCGACTCCGGAGGATGCGCCTTGACCCGGACCCGGCGGCGCCCACGCTGCGCGCGGAGCGCCGCGACCCGGACCGCTCAGAGCCGCTCGAACACCGCTGCGATGCCCTGACCCCCTCCGATGCACATCGTGACCAGCGCATAGCGGCCGCCCACACGATGCAGTTCGTGCAGCGCCTTCGTGGTGATGATCGCGCCGGTCGCGCCGATCGGGTGGCCGAGCGAGATGCCGCTGCCGTTCGGGTTCACCTTCTTGGGATCCAGTCCGAGCTCGCGCGTCACCGCGCAGGCCTGAGCGGCGAACGCCTCGTTCGACTCCACCACGTCGAGCTGCGCGGTGCCGATGCCCGCCCGCTCCAGCGCCCGGCGCGACGCCGGCACCGGGCCGATGCCCATGATCTTCGGATCGACTCCGGCGTGGCCGTAGGACAGCAGCCGCGCCAACGGCTTCAGGCCCGCTCGCTCGGCGGCCTGCCGCTCCATCAGCACCACCGCGGCGGCCGCGTCGTTGATGCCGGACGCATTGCCCGCGGTCACCGTGCCGTTCTCTTTCTGGAAGACCGGCTTGAGCTTGGCCATGTCCTCCATCGTCGCGTCGTGCCGGATGTGTTCGTCCGCGTCGAACAGCACGGGACCCTTCTTCGATTTCAGCTCGACCGGGACGATCTGATCCCGGAACAGCCCGGCCTTCTGCGCGGCCGATGCGCGACGGTGACTCTCGAGCGCCAGGGCGTCCTGGTCCTGCCGCGTGATGCCGTACTTCGCGGCGACGTTCTCGGCAGTCACGCCCATGTGGATCACATCGAAGGGGTCGTGCAGCGCGCCGACCATCATGTCCAGGGTCTTGAAGTCGCCCATCCGGGCGCCCCAGCGTGCGCTCGGCACGACGTACGGGCCGCGGCTCATCGACTCGGCGCCGCCGCCGATCGCGACGTCGGCGTCGCCCGCCATCACGCTCTGGGCGGCCGACACGATCGCCTGCAGGCCGCTGCCGCACAGCCGGTTCACGTTCATCGCGGGCACGTCCTGCGTGAGGCCGCCGTCGATCGCGGCCACGCGCGACAGGTACATGTCCTTCGGCTCCGTGTTGATCACGTGGCCGAAGACCACCGCGCCGACCTGAGCCGGCGCGACGCCCGCGCGCCGGACCGCCTCGCGCACCACCAGGGCGGCGAGCTGGGTGGGCGGGACGTCCTTCAGGCTGCCGCCGAAGGTTCCGATCGCGGTGCGCACCGCACTGACGACGACGACCTCACGCATGTCCTGTACTCCCCGATTCGGGCTGAGGGTGGGTGGAAACGGCCGTGATTATCTCGCGCGAGGGCTGACGGCGCGCTTACGCGCGGCGGCGATATCATCGGCCGCATGGAACGCCTGCCCGTGCTTCGCGCGCCCGACGCCGGGGACGACCCCCGGACCGCGGGTCGCGTGGCCGACGCGATCGTCGAACTGGTGTCGCGCGTGCCCACGACCCGCGAGCACCCGGTCGCCGACCCCGAGGCCGCGGTGCGCCGTCTGACCCGACAGGCGGCGCGGCGTGCGGCGGTGATCTCGGGCGGGTTGGCGCTGCCGCCCGGACCGCTCGGCATGCTGACCGTGCTGCCCGACCTGATCGCGATCTGGAGGATCCAGGCACAGCTGGTTGCCGACATCGCGGGGGTGCGCGGCCACAGCGCGACGCTCACGCGCGAACAGATGCTCTACTGCCTGTTCCGCCACGCCGCCTCGCATCTGCTGCGCGACCTGGTCGTGCGTGCCGGTCAGCGTGCGATCGTGCACCGGGTGTCGGTGCAGACGCTGCAGGCGGTGGCGACGAGGCTCGGGGTTCAGCTGTCGCAGCAGCTGATCGTCAAGTCGGTGAGCCGGTGGGTGCCGGGCATCGGGGCGGCCGCGGTCGCCGCCTACGCGTGGTACGACACCGACCGCGTCGCCCGGACCGCCGACGCGCTGTTCGCGCGCGACGGGGTCATCGAGATGCCCGGACCGGACCGCGGCGAGCCGCATGCGGGGTCGTCGCGGCCGGCCGCCCCGGCCGCGGGGCGCACGCTGCTCGCGCGCCTTCGGCCGCGGCGCGATGACCGCGACTCGGGCTCCGGGGCGGGCCGGTGAGCGGCCCGGAGGCGCTGCCGCGCGACGACGAGGTCGAGATCACCGCGATCCGGGCGCAGGGTGCCGGTGGTCAGAACGTCAACAAAGTGTCGAACGCGGTGCACCTGCGCTTCGACGTGCGGGCGTCGACGCTGCCCGCCGACCTGAAGGCTCGGCTGCTCGCACGCCGCGACGCGCGCATCAGCGACGACGGCGTCGTCGTGATCAAGGCGCAGCGTTTCCGCAGCCTCGAGAAGAACCGCGACGACGCGATCGCACGGCTGCGCGCGCTGGTCGCGCAGGCCGCCGAGGTGCCGCGCGAACGCCGGCCGACGCTGCCGACCGTCGCCGCCCGGCGCCGCCGGCTCGACGAGAAGGTGCAACGCGGCCGCGTCAAGGCGCTGCGCGGGCGCGTCGACACCTGAGCCGCCCGCGGGCTGCGGGCGCCCGCGGCATCACTCGAGAGCCTGGTAGGCCTGCGGTACGAAGCGCGGCGTGCAGATCGCGAGGAACACCAGGTCGTGCGCGTCCAGGTTGGCGATGCGCTGACGGCAGCCCGGCGGGATCACCACCACGTCCCCGGGCCCGACCTCGGCGGGATCGAGGTCGCCGACCTCGACCCGACCGCGGCCTGCGACGATCAGGTAGCGTTCGGTGATCCCGTCCAGCCGGTGCCAGGCGGTCGTGACGCCGGGAGCCACCCGCGCCCGGGCGATCGAGGCCTGCGGATCGGCGGGCTGGTTCCAGCACTCCAGGATCGCGCAGCGTTCCGCGGTAGCGTACTCGGCGGCCGGATCCGGATGCCGGACCGTGGCGGGCGGAGACGCCGCAGCCGCCGGCGCACCCCGGTTCAATGCAGGCCGGCCGCGAGCCGGCGCCGGTACTCGCGCACCAGCGCGTCGTCGCCGCACAGCTCGAACACCGCCAGCATGCCGCGGCGGCCGGCATCGTCGCCGAACGCGCGGTCGCGCCGCACGAGTTCGAGCAGCGACTCCAGCGCCTCGGCCCACCGGCCGCGGGCGATCCGCCACTGCGCGAGCCGCCAGAGCGCGGCGCCGTCGGTCGGGTCGCGGTCCGCCGCGGCGGCGAGCGCCGCCTCGTCGCGGCCGTCGTCGGTCGCGACCGCCGCATCGACCAGGATCGCCAGCGCCGCCACCGCGGGCCGGCGGGCAGCCCGGTCGCGCAGCGGCTCGAACGCGATCCGAGCGGGCGTCGGCCGGCCCAGCCGCAGCAGCGCCTGCACGTACGCGGCGCGGGCGGCGTCCAGCGACGGATTCAGCGCGAGCACCGTGCGCAGCGCCTGCGCGACGCCGTCCCAGTCGCCGCGGGCCACCAGCGCCTGGATCGGCGCCGGCAGCACCTCGGTCGGACCTCGATCGCGGTGGGTGGGATTGGAATCGATCACGTCGGCTCTCCCGGATGTTCCCGGGAGGTCGGGGCGGCATCGTCCGTCTTCAAGGGGCGGCGAGGCGCGCGCCGGCGGCCCGGGTTCAGCCCAGGATCGCCTGGCCGGGCAGGTGCCGGTACGAGCGCCGCTGCAGATAGCGGACCCACGAGTAGCGGATGTTCTGGTCGCCGAACCCGTGGAACTGGAAGCCGGCCTGCGTGAACGGCACGCCCGGGTCGCGCGCCAGCACATCGGCGATCGCCCTCGTGAACATCCGCGGCCCGGTGAAATCGACCACGGCCGCCTTGACGTCGCCGAAGACCCGGCCGCGAACCGCGGGCGCGGCCTCGACGATCCGTTCGAGCGCTCGCTGCAGGAACGGGTGACCGGGCGCGAACGCGAGGCACCAGTTGACCCGGGTGCGGTCCGGGTGCTGCAGCAGCCGGCGCGCGGGCTCCGGCAGCGGGTCGGTGTGCCACGACACCTCGGGCATCAGCAGCCGCGTGTGCTCGGCGGCGATCAGCGCATGGTCGTTCGGCGCGATCAGCTCGTCCAGCGGCACGCTGATCATCTTGCTCACGTCGCAGTACACGCCGCCCTCGCGCAGCAGCAGCGCGTAGCGCCAGATGTCGGTGCGTAGCGGTCCGATCCGGGCGGAACGGTAGACCTCGAGGATCGGCTGGCCGGCGTAGTGCGCCTCCATGTACGCGTCGCACCCGGCGTTGTCCATCAGCACGAAGCTCCAGCCCGGGTTCATCGCGCGAAAGCGGGCGAGGTAGCGCGCGTGCGTGCGGCCCAGGCGCGGCTCGGCCCAGGTCTGCCAGACCACGTTCGGGATCGGCCCGGGCCTCGGCGGCACGCGGGTGTACAGGTGACCGACCGGCCGCAGCGGCAGCTGCGCGAGGAGCACGGCCGCGATGCCGTAGCGAAGGGTGGTCGCGTCCATCGATGTGGCGCCCATTCTAGCGAGGGCCGGGGCCGGTTCGCGACCGCCGGCCGGGTGGGCGCGCACGCACGGCCGCCCCCGACGGCAAGTGCGGACTGCGCGCGTGGCCGGTTCCGGTTCATGGAGGCCGCGAGGGTCGCGATCGGAGCGCGCCGAGACGACCGGCGGGCTCGGCGGCTATGATCGTCGCGGAGCGTGGCCGCTCGAGCCGCGCGCGGGGAGACCATGGCCACGCTGCACGATCCGTTGCTGCCCGAGGAGCTTCGCCTGCTGCGCGACACCACCCGGCGCTTCATGCGCGAGGAGGTGCGACCGGCCGAGGACCGCGCGCCGCACGACGCCTACCAGCTCGACGAGGCGGCGCTCGCGCCGCTGCAACGCCGCGCCCGGGAGATCGGCCTGTGGGCGATCCGCGCGCCCCAAGCGCTGGGCGGCGCCGGTTTGAGCCTGCTGGAGACCGCGGTGGTCACCGAGGAGGCGTCGCGCTGCCGGATGGGGCTGTACGTGCCGGCCTGCGGCGCGATGGGCTCGAATCCGCCGAATCCGATCCTGCTCGGCACGCGGGCGCAGATCGAGACCTTCGCGGTGCCGGCGATCCGCGACGGCCGCAAGGCCTACGTCGCGATCAGCGAGGCCTCGGGAGGCTCGGATCCGGCCCGCTCGATTCGCACGCGCGCGGTGCTCAAGGGCGATCGCTACCTGGTCAACGGTTCGAAGATGTGGATCACGGGCGCTGCCGACGCCGACTGGGGGCTGCTGTTCGCGCGGACCGGAGAGCAGGGGCAGCGCGGCGGCATCACCTGCTTCATCGTCGACGGGCAGCCCAAGGGGCTGTCGTTCCGGGAGATCCCGGTGATCCGTTCGTGGTCGCCGTACGAGCTGGTGCTCCAGGACGTCGAGATCCCGGTCGAGCACCGGCTGGGCGAGGAAGGGCAGGGATTCGCGCTGTGCGAGAAGTGGCTGGTCGAGGGCCGCGTGCCCTACGCGGCCGGCACGCTCGCGGTCGCGCAGGAGGCGCTGGAGATCGCGATCGGCTGGGCCAAGGAGCGGGTCACGTTCGGTTCGCGGCTCGCCGACAAGCAGGCGATCCAGTGGATGATCGCCGACAGCGAGATGGAGATCCGCCAGGCCCGGCTGCTGATCCACGAGGCGGCGCGCCGTTGCGACGCGGGGCTGGACTTCAAGGTCGAGGCGTCGATCGCGAAGGTGGTGGCCACCGAGACCGCCGGGCGGGTGGTGGACCGCTGCATGCAGATCCTCGGCGGGATGGGCGTGGCCAAGGAGATGCCGCTCGAGCGTTGGTACCGGGAGCTTCGGATCCGTCGCATCGGTGAGGGCCCGTCCGAGGTGCACCGGATGGTGCTCGCGCGCCAGCTGCTGTCCTGACCGGAGGTTAGACATGTCGATCGATCTCGAAGTGCTCGACGACGGCGTGGCCGTCATCACCATCAACCGACCGGAGAAGCGCAACGCGTTCGACGCCGAGCACTACCGGATGCTGTCGCAGGCGTGGACCCGCGTGCGCGACGATGCGGCGATCCGTTGCGCGGTGATCACCGGCGCGGGCGACAAGGCCTTCAGCTCGGGCGCGGATCTGAAGTCGGTCATCGGTCACGCCCAGCCACCGTCCGAGCACTGGCTCACGCAGAAGGATCTGCTGCTCAACCGGGGGCTGGAGATCTGGAAGCCGGTGATCGCGGCGATCAACGGCTACTGCCTCGCCGGCGGCATGACGCTGATGCTCGCCACCGACATCCGGATCGCCGCGACCCACGCGACCTTCAGCCTGGCGGAGGTCAAGCGCGGGATCATCGCCGGCAACGGCGGCACGGTGCGCATCGCGCAGCAGCTGCCGCATGCGATCGCGATGGAGCTGCTGCTGACCGGGGATTCGATCGACGCGGCCACCGCCGAACGCTGGGGGCTGGTCAACCGCGTGGTGCCGATGGAGCGGCTGATGCCGACCGCGCTCGAGTTCGCGCGCCGGATCGCGGCCAACGCGCCGCTCGCGGTGCAGGCGGCCAAGGAGATCGCGCTGCGCGCGCCCGACGTCGGCCTGCAGATGGGGCTGCGCCTGGAGCAGTACGCGAACCGGATGCTGTCGGCGACCGAGGACACGCGCGAAGGCACCGCCGCGTTCGCCGAGAAGCGCGCACCCCGGTTCCGCGGGGCGTGAGGTGCGGACCCGCGGCAGCACGGTCATCGCCGGCGTCGGACACACCGCGTTCGGCAAGCTCCCCGGGCGCGACACGGTCTCGCTGAACGTCGAGGCGTGCGCCGCCGCGATCGCCGACGCCGGCATCGACAAGGACGCGATCGACGGCCTGTTCGTCAAGACGCCGACCTCGCAGCGCGAGCTGATGGTGGCGCAGCGGCTCGCCGAGGCGCTCGGCATGCAGCCGCGCTGGGGCGTCGCGCTCGACCAGGGCGGCGCCGCCAACCTCACCGGCATCGCGATGGCCGCGATGGCGATCGACGCCGGGCACTGCGAGGCGGCACTGGTGTGCTACTCGGACAATCCGCGCAGCGGCAGTCGCGAGGTCTACGCACGACCGCGCGGCAACGACGCGTTGCATGGCTGGTTCTCGGTGGCAGCCGGCTACGCGATGATCCAGCAGCGCCATCGGATCGAGCACCGGACCGCCGACGAGGCCTTCGGCTGGATCGCGCTCGCCGCCCGGCGCCACGGCGCGGCCAACCCGAATGCGCAGCTGCGTTCGCCGCTGACGATGGACCGCTACCTGGCTTCGCCTTGGTTGGTCGAGCCGATGCGCCGCGACGACGCCTGTCTGGTGTCCGACGGCGGGGCCGCGGTCGTCGTCACGAGCGCGGCGCGCGCCCGCGCCCTTGGGCTGCGCGCGCCGGTCCCGATCCTGGGCTTCGGCCAAGGCCAGACCTCGTGGGACGTGCACCTGCGGCCGACGCTGACCTCGACCGAGGCCCGGCGTGCGGCGCATGACGCGTTCGCGATGGCCGGCCTCGGTCCGGCCGACATCTCGGTCGCGCAGCTGTACGACTGCTTCACGATCACCGTGCTGATGACGCTCGAGGACTACGGCTTCTGCGCGCCGGGCCGCGCGCTCGACTTCGTCGCCGACGGCGCGATCGAGCTCGGCGGCCGCCTGCCGATCAACACCTCGGGCGGCCTGCTGTCCGAGACCGGCATGCCCGGGCTGCAGCTGGTGATCGAAGGGGTGCGCCAGATGCGCGGCGAGGCGGTGTCGCAGGTCCGCGGCGCCGACACCTGCCTGGTCACCAACCAGGGCGGCACGATGCACACGCACGCCGCGCTCATTCTGGGGAGTCACTGACGTGAGCGACGCCGTCCCCGCGGAGGCCCCGTTCCAGCCTGAGATCGACGCGGTGAGCGCGCCGTACTGGTCGGCGCTCGCCGACGGCCGGCTGACCTTCCAGGCCTGCGGTTGTGGTCATCGGTGGCTGCCGGCGCGCGAGCGATGCCCGGCGTGCCTGGGTACCGGCTGGGTCCGCGAAACCGCCGCCGGCGGCGCCCGGCTGGTGAGCTGGGTGGTCTATCACGTCGCCTACCATCCGGCGTTCGCCGACCGGCTGCCGTACGCGGTGGCGGTGGTGGAGCTCGACGAGGGCCCGCGCCTGATCAGCGGCGTGCTCGCCGAGCCTGCCGCGCTGCGCGGCGACGCGCGGCTGCGGCTGCGCATCGACACCACCGAGCGCGTGCCGCTGCCGCGCTTCGAGCTCGCCTGACGCTGCGGGCCCCGCCGATGACCCCCATCGCCGATCCGGACGCGCCGATCCTCGACGGTGTCGCCGTGCTCGACCTCACCCAGATCTACAACGGCCCGTACGCGACCTTCCTGATGGCGCGCGCCGGCGCGACCGTGATCAAGGTCGAGCCGCC
>JBIKMO010000431.1:0-2968 GCA_044359175.1 Burkholderiaceae bacterium
GACGTGCTCGAGCCGCACCGGCACCCCACCTACCTGCCGGTGCCCGAGAGCCATCCGCGCGAGCCGACGAACCTGTACGGCACGCTCAAGCGCAGCTGCGAGGACGTCGCCGCGCACTACGCCGCGCGGCACGGGCTGGACATCGTCGCGTTCCGGTTCGGCTCGTCGTTCGGCCCCGGCCTGCCGGGTCGCAGCGGCGCGCTGATGCTGCTGGGGCTGATCGAGGCGGCGATCGACGGGCGGCCGTGGCGGGCCGAGCGCGGCGCGGACCAGTGCGACGACGTCTGCTACGCGGGCGAGGCCGCCCGCGCGACGCTCGCAGCACTCGAGGCACCCGCGCAACCGGGACGGTTCCGCGCGTACAACGTGTCCGGCGGCGAGCTGCTGTCGCTCGCGAGGATGATCGCGATCCTGCAGTCGCTGTACCCCGGCTGGGACGCCCATGCCGGCCCGGGGCTCGACTACCGCGGCATCGGCGTCGCGCAGTACTTCCGGATGGACACGGGCCGCGCGCGCGCCGAGCTCGGCTGGCGGCCCGCGTTCGACTTCCGTGCGGCGGTGCTCGACTACGCGCGGCAGCGCGCGTCGCTGCGCTGAGGGTGCGGCCGGCCGCGGCGCGCGCCGCGGCCGGCACCGAGCGCGTCAGCCGCCCGCCATGTCCTGCGGCCGCCAGGGCGAGCCGTCGGCCTTCAGCACCGGCATCGTCACCGAGCGCGTCGCGCCGAAGGTGGGCACGTACATCGAGTGCTTGCCCGCGCCGCCCGCCACCACCACCATCACGTCCTCCCAGCGCTGCGCCACCGTGACGCCCGCGTCGAGCGAGCGGTCGCGGTAGCGCTTCGGGAACTTGCGCCAGAAGCGCCGCTCGATGTTCTCCTGCGAGAAGCGACGCAGCGGCACCCGCGCTTCCTCGTAGATCACCCGGCGCACGTCGTCCTTGGTGAAGCCCTCGGCCGCGATCGTGGCCGCGTGCTCCGGCGACAGCACGAGCAGCGGCTCGCCGGCGTAGTAGACGTTGTTCTGCCCGGTCTGCGCGACGGTGCCCGTGATCATCGCGAGCAGCGGCCCGGCGCGCGTGCTCTCGTGGTCGTTGATGTTGTGCGGCGCCTCGCCGCCGACCACGGTGACCGTGCTGACGTCGGCCCCGAAGCCGCGCTCGGCCGCGAGCGACGGCCACGGGCTGGCGGCCTCGTTCTCGGCGATGCAGTAGCCGTACTTGGCCGGGCTGCCCATCGTCGCCTTGTCGATGTCCACCGGTCGACCCCCGCCCACGTGCAGCAGCACCAGCCGCACCGCGCGGCCGATCACGCCGTTGGACCACGGCCCCGGCCCGAACAGCCCGCTGCCCGCGTGCACGCCGAGCGCCTGCGCGAGCGGGCCGTTGACGATCACCAGCGGCGCCACCGGATGGGTGGTGGTCTGCACGCCGTACAGGTTGAACGGCCCCTCGGCCATCGCGCGCACCGCGGCCACCAGCAGCGGCATGTGCGCCGGCCGGCAGCCGGCCATCACCGCGCTGGTCGCGAGCCGGCGCACCGTGCACGCACCCAGCCGCGGCGCGACCAGCGCGACCAGCGCGTCGCCCGGGAGCCCCGCGCCGCGCACCATCGCGTCGACGCGAGCGTCGGTGGGCGGCACCAGCGGCAACCCGTCGCCCCAGCCGAGCGCGAGCATCCGATGCTGCAGCTCGCCCCACTCGTCGTCGGTGCCGATGTCGACGTGCTCGAGGGGCTCGGGCAGCGGCTCGGACGCGACCGTCGCGGCCTCGGGGAGCGGCGAGGTGAGCTTCGCGACGATCTCGTCGAACGCCGCGTCGACCTTCGCGAGCACGCTGGCGAGCGGTGTTCCGCCGATCGGATGCGGCAGCACCACGGTCGGCACCTGCGGCATGCCGAGGATGCGCGCCTGCGCCTGCGCGAGCTTCACGAACGGCGTGCTGATCAGCAGCACGCTCGGCAGGCCGAGCTTCTCGGCCTCGATGCTGTCGTGGAGACTCCACGACGTGCACGACCCTCAGTCGCCGAGCGCGTTGATCACCACGTCGGCGTTGGCGCGCAGCGCGGCGAGATTCTCCGGCTCCACCGGCAGCGAGGGATGCTGCTTGGACACGTGGAACACCTCGACGCCGTCGATCCGCTCGCGCAGGCGCGCGGCGAGGTGCGCGAGCATCTCGTCGACCGGCGCCTTGGTGTTGTCCAGCAGGCCGATGCGCAGCCCGGCGAGCGACGCCGGCCTCGGCACGACGGCCACGCCGGGCGGCACCGGCCGGCCTTCGGGGGAATTCAGTCTCATCGTCGGTTCCTCCGTTCGGATGGGTCAGGAAGCGCGCGGGCGCGTGCCGGCGCGCTGCTCGAGCAGCGCGATGCAGGCGTTCACCGTGCGCACGCAGGGCACCGGCACGCTGGCGAGCTCGGCCAGCTCGATCAGCGCGCCCAGGATCGCGGCGCGCTCGGTCGGGCGGCCGCGCTCGACGTCCTGCGTCATCGAGGTCTTCGAGCCGACGCGGATCGCGAAGCTGCGGTCCAGCCGCGCCGCCGTGTCGAGCCGCGTGTCCACGCCGTACGCGGCGGCGACGCGGTCGCACTCGCGCATCAGCTCGACCGCCAGCGCCCGCGTGTCCGGGTGCCGCGCGGTCTCGTCGATGGTCGCGCCGGTCAACGCGCCGATCGGGTTGGCCCAGACGTTGCCGAGCAGCTTGTCCCACACGTAACGGCGCACGTCGACGCGCTGCGCGGGCAGCGCGCCCTCGGCGAACAGCTCGACCACGCGGTCGACGCGCTCGGCGTCGCGCGCGAAGAGCGGCCCGAGCCGCAGCGCATCGGTGTCGTTGGCCGGGTTGTGCACACGCCCGGGCTCGACCACCTCGGCGGCCATGTTCGCGAAGCCGGGCAACGGCGCGAGCGGGCCGAAGGCCGCGAGCAGCCGGCCGTCCGGATCCGCCCCGCGCAGCGGCCGGTCCGCGTGCGGG
>JBIKMO010000145.1:0-10602 GCA_044359175.1 Burkholderiaceae bacterium
CGCCGGGCAGGAAACCGTAGAGCGCGTGGCCGTCAGCCATGCCGCCGCAGTGCTCGTCGACCAGCTCGCGCAGCGTGATGCCCGCCGGCGCGAGCACGACGCCCGGACGACGCACGCGACCGGACACCGAAAACGAGCGCAGCCCGCGGCGCCCGCGACGTCCGTGCGACGCGTACCAAGGCGCGCCGCGCGCGAGCACCGTGGTCACCCACATCAGCGTCTCGGGGTTGTTGACCAGAGTCGGACGGCCGAACGCACCGACCTGCGCGACGTAAGGCGGCCGCAGCCGGGGCATGCCGCGTCGGCCCTCGATCGATTCGAGCATCGCCGATTCCTCGCCGCACACGTAGGCGCCGGCACCCCGCCGAAGGTGCAGCTCCGGGCACGGTGCCGCGGGGTCGTCGGGCCAGACCGTACGGACCCACGCCTGCAGGCGCGGCCACTGGCCCTCGAGCCAGGCACGCACCCCGGCGTACTCGTCGCGCAGATAGACGTACACCGCCGACGCGCCGACCGCCCAGGCGCCGATCAGCATGCCCTCCAGGATCCGGTGCGGCGCGTGCTCAAGCCAGTGACGGTCCTTGAACGTGCCGGGCTCGCCCTCGTCGGCGTTGACCGCCATCATGCGGGGCGCGGGCTGCGCCGCGACCGCGCGCCATTTGCGGGCGGTGGGGAAACCCGCGCCCCCCAGCCCGCGCAGACCCGCCGCCTCGATCGCGGCGAGCACGGCCTCGCGATCGATCTCGCCGCGCAGGCAGCGCAGCAGCTGCGCATACCCCCCGGCCGCCTGGTCCGCGGCGAGGTCCGGCGCGGGCGGCGGCGCGCACTCCCGCCCGCCGTCGGCCACCGCCGCGAGCACCCGCTCGATCGTCGCCGCAGCGACCGGGCGGCGCGCCACCACGACCGCCGGCGCGTCCGCGCAGCGACCAACGCAGGGCACGCGCTGCACGCGCACCCGGTCGCCGACCTCCTGCTGCAGCGCCTCGGCGAGCGGCTCGGCGCCGGCGAGCGCACACGAGATCGAGTCGCATACCCGGACCGTCAGCACCGGTGGCGGGAGATCGCCGTCGCGCACGACGTCGAAGTGATGGTAGAAGGTGGCGACCTCGAAGACCTCGGCCTGTGCAAGCCGCATCTCGTCGGCCAACGCCGCGATCGAGGCCGACGACAGATGACCGTCGGCATCCTGAAGCCGATGCAGGTGCTCGATCAGCAGATCGCGGCGCCGAGACGAGTCGCCGAGCAGCGCGCGCACGCGGTCCCGGGCCGTCGGGTCCGTCGCCCGGCCCTTGGGCCGGCCGATCGGACGCCGGAAATGCAGCGGTCTCTCCTCCATCGCCGCACTCTAGCGCGAACGGCACACGCCGACCGCGCGCCCCCGGCGGCGGGGCCGTTACTGGAAGAACTCCTTGACCTTGTCCTTCCAGGAACGGGTCTGCGGACTGTGCTTGTCGTCGCGCAGCGTCGCGTCCAGCTCGCGCAGCATCTGCTTTTGCCGGTCGGTGAGCCGCACCGGGGTCTCGACCTGGACGTGCGCATAGAGGTCGCCCGGATAACTGGACCGGATGCCCTTGATGCCCTTGCCCCGCAGCCGGAAGGTCTTGCCGGTCTGGGTGCCTTCGGGCAGTTCGATCTCCGCGCTGCCCCCGAGCGTGGGCACCTTGATCGTGCCTCCGAGCGCGGCCACGGTCATCGTCACCGGGACGTGGCAGTGCAGGTCGTCGCCTTCGCGCTGGAACACCGGGTGTTCCTTGACGTGGATCTCGACGTACAGGTCGCCCGCGGGCCCACCGTTCACGCCGGGCTCGCCGTTGCCCGCCGAGCGGATGCGCATGCCCTCGTCGATGCCGGCGGGGATCTTGACCTGGAGCGTCTTGTTGCGCTTCACGCGCCCGACGCCGTCGCAGGCCTCGCAGGGCTCGGGAATCACCTTGCCGCTGCCGTGGCAGGTCGGGCAGGTCTGCTGGATCGAGAAGAACCCCTGCTGCACCCGCACCGAGCCCTGACCGTTGCAGGTGCGGCAGGTCTGCGGCTTGGTCCCCGGCTTGGCACCGGTGCCATGGCAGGTGTCGCAGGACTCCCAGGATGGCACGCGGATCTCGGTCTCGAACCCGTGTGCGGCCTGCTCCAGCGTGATCTCGAGCGCATAGCGCAGGTCGGCTCCGCGGAAGACGTTGCTGCGCGCACCGCCGCGCCCGCCCTGCCCGGCGCCGCCGAAGATGTCGCCGAAGATGTCGCCGAAGACGTCGGCGAAGCCGCCGAAGCCGGGGCCTGCGCCGCCGGCGCCCCCGGCGTTCGGATCGACGCCGGCGTGGCCGAACCGATCGTACGCCTCGCGCTTGGGCGCGTCGGAGAGCACCTCGTAGGCCTCCTTGACCTCCTTGAACTTCTCCTCGGCCTTCTTGTCGTCCGGATTGCGGTCCGGATGGAACTTCATGGCGAGCTTGCGGTACGCCTTCTTGATCTCGTCGTCGGACGCGTTCTTCGCGACGCCGAGCACCTCGTAGAAATCACGCTTCGCCATCTGGGTTCTTCTCGATGCTGAGGTGGACGTCCGCACCGCCGGGCCCGGTCGGGCGCCAGACCGTGCGCGGCTCCGGGCCGCCCGCGGCCGAAGTCACGCGGTGCCCGACCGGTCGGTGGCCGACGCGCGCACGCCGCCGATTCGCGACCCGGCCGCGTCCGGTCCCTGCGATGCACGGGCGGTGCCGTGCGCCGGCGTCTCGTCCGGACGGAAGATCGCGGTCGGTGGAGGGCATCGCTGGGCCGATCGGGGTGAATCCGGACTGTACCGCACCGACCGTCGTGCGTCCGTGCGGCATGTCCGCGCCGAAGGCGTCACGCGTCGCGCCGGACCTCCTTGAACTCGGCGTCGACCACGTCGTCGGCCTTTGCCGACGCACGCGCACCGGCCGCCGCCTCGGCGGTCGGGCCGCCCTGCGGTCCCGGGCCCGCCGCGCCCGGCTGGGACGCGTACAGCTTCTCGCCGATCGACTGCGCCGCCGCCATCAGCGCCGCGGTCGCGGTGTCGATCGCCTCCTTGTCGTCACCCTTGAGCGCGGCCTCGGTCTCCTTGATCGCCGCCTCGATCGCGTCCTTCTCGGACGCGGACAGCTTCTCGCCGTGCTCCGACAGCGACTTGCGGGTCGAGTGAGCCAGCGCGTCGGCCTGGTTGCGCGACTCGGCGAGCTCACGCCGCTTGTGATCCTCGGCCGCGTTCGCCTCGGCGTCCTTGACCATCTTCTGGATCTCCGCCTCGGTGAGGCCGGAGTTCGCCTTGATGGTGATCTTGTTCTCCTTGCCGGTCGCCTTGTCGCGGGCGGACACGTGCAGGATCCCGTTGGCGTCGATGTCGAACGTGACCTCGATCTGCGGCATGCCGCGCGGCGCCGCTGGAATCCCCTCCAGGTTGAACTCGCCCAGCAGCTTGTTGCCGGCGGCCATCTCGCGCTCGCCCTGGAACACCTTGATGGTGACGGCCGGCTGGTTGTCGTCGGCGGTCGAGAAGGTCTGCGCGAACTTCGTCGGGATGGTCGTGTTCTTGGTGATCATCTTCGTCATCACACCGCCGAGCGTCTCGATACCAAGCGACAGCGGGGTGACGTCGAGCAGCAGCACGTCCTTGCGCTCGCCCGACAGCACCGAACCCTGGACCGCAGCGCCCACCGCGACCGCCTCGTCCGGATTGACGTCCTTGCGCGGCTCCTTGCCGAAGAACTCCTTGACCTTGTCCTGCACTTTCGGCATCCGGGTCATGCCGCCGACCAGGATCACGTCGTCGATCTCCGAGACCTTGACGCCCGCATCCTTGATCGCGATGCGGCACGGCTCGATCGTCTTCTCGATCAGCTCCTCGACCAGCGCCTCGAACTTGGCGCGGGTGATCTTCAGGTTGAGGTGCTTCGGGCCGCTTGCATCGGCGGTGATGTAGGGCAGGTTGATCTCGGTCTGCTGGCTCGAGGACAGCTCGATCTTCGCCTTCTCGGCGGCGTCCTTCAGCCGCTGCAGCGCGAGGACGTCCTTCGACAGGTCGACGCCCTGCTCCTTGCGGAACTCGCCGATCACGTAGTCGATCAGACGCTGGTCGAAGTCCTCGCCGCCGAGGAACGTGTCGCCGTTGGTCGACAGCACTTCGAACTGCTTCTCGCCGTCGACATCAGCGATCTCGATGATCGACACATCGAAGGTGCCGCCACCCAAGTCGTAGACCGCGATCTTGCGATCCTTGCCGCCGCCCTTGTCCAGACCGAACGCGAGCGCGGCCGCGGTCGGCTCGTTGATGATCCGCTTGACCTCGAGCCCGGCGATGCGGCCGGCGTCCTTCGTGGCCTGGCGCTGCGCATCGTTGAAGTACGCGGGCACGGTGATCACCGCCTCGGTGACTTCCTCGCCGAGGTAGTCCTCGGCGGTCTTCTTCATCTTGCGCAGCACCTCGGCCGAGACCTGCGGCGGCGCGATCCGCTTGTCGCGCACCTGCACCCATGCGTCGCCGTTGTCCGCCTTGACGATCGCGTAGGGCATCAGGCCGATGTCCTTCTGGACTTCCTTCTCGGCGAACTTGCGCCCGATCAGCCGCTTGACCGCGTACAGCGTGTTCCTCGGGTTGGTGACCGCCTGGCGCTTGGCAGGGGCCCCGACCAGCACCTCGCCGTCCTCCATGTAGGCGATGATCGATGGCGTGGTCCGCGCGCCCTCGGAATTCTCGATGACCTTAGGTTGGCCGCCCTCCATCACCGCGACGCACGAATTGGTCGTGCCGAGGTCGATGCCGATGATCTTGCCCATGTCGATCCCGTCCCAGAGAAATGTGGATGGTGTGAAACCTTGACTGTGTAGATCGGTCCGGCGAGGCCGCGTTCAAGTGGCCGAGCGGACCGTGACCAGCGCCGGCCGAAGCACACGGTCGTTGATCAGGTAGCCCTTCTGCAGCACCGAGACCACGTGGTTGGCCGGAACGTCGGCGGCCGGCACCATCGAGATCGCCTGGTGACGGTTCGGATCGAACCGCTCACCCACCGGATCGATCACCAGCAGGCGGTGACGGTCGAAGGCCGCGGCCAGCAGCCGCAGCGTCGCCTCCACGCCCTCGCGCAGGTTGTCGATCGTGGGGGCGTCGACCTTCAGCGCCATCTCGAGGCCGTCGCGCACCGGCAGCAGGCTCTCGGCGAAGTTCTCGATCGCGTACTTGTGCGCGGCGGCCACGTCCGCCTGGCCACGCTTGCGCAGATTGTCCATCTCGGCGCGCGCGCGCAGTGCCAGCTCGTGGTATTCCGCCACGCGCGCCTCGGCCTGCGCGAGCCGCTCGGCGAGCTGCCCTTCGGCGGAATGGGGATCGACCGGGGCGGCGAGCATCTCCTCGTCCGGTGGCGGGACCGTCCCGGGGGCGGCGTCCTTGGGGGCGGGATTCGGGTTCGCGTCGTTCGTCATCGTTTCAGTGAAATCAACGGGTTGCCGTCGGTTCGAGGCGATATGGGGGCAATCGAGCCCGTTTCAATGGGTCGCCCGTACCGGTAACGCCGGGCCGGGCGGGACGCCCCAGCGCGATTGACGCGCGGGATCGCCGACGCGCATAGTCGCCGACCGCGGGCCGCCCTGGGCGGACGCATCTCACGCTGACCATCAGTCAAGGAGGGTGCCATGGGTCTGCTGTCGTTCCTCAAGGATGCGGGCGAGAAGCTGTTCGGCAAGGGGCAGGCTCAGGCCGCCCAGCAGGCGGCGACGTCCGACCCGAGTCCGGCCAAGATCGCCGCCGCCAACGATGCTGCCGCCAAGGCGATCGAGGACTACATCCGTTCGATGAACCTGGACGCCACCGGCCTGCTGGTCGAGTTCGACGGCGGCACCAGCACGGTCACCGTTCGCGGCATCGCACCCGACCAGGCCACGAAGGAGAAGATCCTCCTGTGCTGCGGCAACGTCGCAGGGGTCGCGTCGGTGAACGACCAGATGAGCGTCGAGCAACCGGTCGAGGAGTCGCGCTACTACGAGGTCAAGCGCGGCGACACGCTGTCGAAGATCGCGAAGGACCACTACGGCAACGCGAACGCCTACATGAAGATCTTCGAGGCGAACCGTCCGATGCTGTCGCATCCCGACAAGATCTACCCCGGCCAGACCCTGCGGATTCCGCCTGCCTGAGCGCCCGCCGCTCAGCTCGGCGCGCCCATCGCCAGAGCCCGCGCCTTGCGCTGAGCGAGAGCCTCGTCGACCCCTGCGGCAGACGACGACCGCTCGGCGCGGGTGGGCCAGCCCGCCAGGTGCCGCTCGGCGATCGATGCGAGCGCATCGATGAACCCGGGAGAATCGTTCAGGCAAGGAACGTACTGGAAGTCCGCGCCGCCGGATTCGAAGTAGGCGTCGCGGCATTCCACCGCGATCTCCTCCAGCGTCTCCAGGCAGTCGGATACGAACCCGGGGCAGGCGACGTCCACGCTGCGCACGCCGTCGCGCGCGAGCCCGCGCAGCGTCGGCTCGGTGTAGGGCTGCAGCCACTGCGCCCGTCCGAACCGCGACTGGAAGGCGACCGACCAGCGACCGTGCTCGAGCCCGAGGCGCTCGGCAAGCAGTCGGGCGGTCACGTGGCATTCGCAGTGGTACGGATCGCCGAGGTCGAGCGTTCGCCGCGGCACGCCGTGAAAGCTCATCAGCAGACGCTCGCCGCGGCCCTGGCGGCTCCAGGAGGCGGTCACCTGCGCGGCGAGCGCCGCGACGTAGCCGGGGTCGTCGTGGAACGAACGGACCCACCGCAGCTCGGGCAGATTGCGCCAGCCGCGCAGCACGCGGCCGATCTCGTCGAATGCGGTGGCCGTGGTCGACGCCGAGTACTGCGGATACAGCGGCAGCACCAACAGCCGAGTCATGTTGCGCTCCCGGAGGGCCTCGAGCACCGAGGCGATCGACGGCTCGCCATAGCGCATCGCGAGGGCCACCTCGACGTCGTGCCCGCGCTCGCCCAGCCAACCCCGCAGCATCGCGGCCTGCCGCTGAGAGTTCACCATCAACGGCGACCCCTGGTCGGTCCAGATGGTCGCGTACTTGCGCGCCGACTTCGCCGGACGGGTATTCAGGATGATGCCGTGCAGGATCGGCCACCAGACCAGCCGCGGGATCTCGACCACTCGCGGATCGCCGAGGAACTCGCGCAGATAGGGCCGCAAGGCGGCCGCGGTCGGCGCGGCCGGCGTGCCGAGCTGCACCAGCAGCACCGCGGTCCGCGGCCGGCGGGCGTGATCGAAGACTGCGGTCGGGTCGGGCGCGGGCATCCGGCGAGTCTACCGCGCCGGGCCGGCTGCGCCGTCGCCCGGCGCAGAGGGATCAGGGCTGAGCCCGCTCGATCCCGCTGAGGCTGAGCGCGCTGGAGACCAGCTTCGCGGTGATGTCGACGATCGGGATCACGCGCTCGTACGCCATCCGCGTCGGGCCGATCACGCCGAGCGTGCCAACCACCCGGCCGTCTGTACCGTAGGGCGCCACCACCACCGACAGGCCGTCCATCGGGACCAGCTGCGACTCCCCGCCGATGAAGATCTGCACGCCCTCGGCCCGGCTGCTCGCATCCAGCAGCTGCGCGAGCCCGGTCTTCTGCTCGAACACGCCGAACAGCCGGCGCAGCCGCTCGAGGTTGTCCGACAGGTCGTGGACCGCGACCAGGTTTCGCTCGCCGCTGATCATCACCGTGTCGACCTGCTCGGCGGCGGCCTGGTTGCCGGCGACCACCGCCTTGTGCAGCAGCTGCGTGAGTTCGTCGCGCAGGCTGACCAGTTCGCCCTGGAGCCGCTGGCGGATCGCCTCGAAGTCCTGCCCGGCAAAGTGCTGGTTCACGTAGTTCGAGGCCTCGGTGAGCTCCCCGACCTTGTACTCGCGGTCGGTGTGCAGGATGCGGTTCTGCACGTCGCCCTCCGGGGTGACGATGATCAGCAGCACCCGGCGCTCCGACAGGCGCAGGAACTCGACCTGACGGAACGTCGAGCTGCGTCGCGGCGTCATCACCACCCCGGCGAACTGGGACAGGCTGGACAACAGCTGGGCCGCCTGGCTGAAGACGCGCTGCGGCTCGTCGGCGAGCAGCTGACCCTGCAGCCGCTCGGTCTGCTCGAGCTCGAGCGGCCGCACGGTGATCATCGAGTCGACGAAGAGGCGGTAGCCCCGCGGCGTCGGTATCCGGCCCGCAGAGGTATGCGGGCTCGCGATCAGACCCAGTTCCTCCAGGTCCGCCATCACGTTGCGTACGGTGGCAGCGGACAGGTCGAGCCCGGAGTACCTGGAGAGCGTGCGCGAGCCGACCGGATGGCCGTCGGCGATGTACCGCTCGATCAGCGTCTTCAGCAGCGTCCGGGCGCGCGAGTCCAGCATGACGGAACGTTATAGACCGAAATGCCGACGTTGCCAACGACGCGTCGGGCGCCGGACCGCCCCGGCCCGCGGGCGCGCGTGCCCGTACCACCTAGGCCGTCCGACGGCGAGGCCCCGCCGGTTTGTGGTGAAATGGCGTCATGTCCGCCGCGTTCAAGACCGTCGCCCTGTTCGGCAAGCAGCAGTCGGAGGGCGTGGCTCAGACGCTCGCCGACATCGGCGCGTACCTCGATCGCCGGGGCATCCGCGTGGTCTTCGAGGCCGGTGTCGCGCACGCGCTCGGTCGCACCGACCTCGTCACCGCCTCGGTCGCCCGGCTCGGCGAGGCCGCCGACCTTGCGGTGATCGTCGGCGGCGACGGCACGATGCTCGGCATCGCGCGCGAGCTCGCTCCGCGGGGCGTGCCGCTGGTCGGGATCAACATCGGGCGACTGGGCTTCATCACCGACATTCCCCTGCTGCAGTGGTCCGAGGCGCTGGGCGCGGTGCTGGACGGGCACTTCGAGAGCGAGGACCGGACGATGCTGCAGGCGCGCGTCAGCCGCGACGGCGAAGCGGTGTTCGAGGCGAGCGCGCTGAACGACGTGGTGGTCAGCCGCAGCTCGAGGGCCGGCATGATCGACGTGCAGGTGCATGTCGACGGGCTGTTCATGTACGGGCAACGCGCCGACGGCCTGATCGTCGCGACCCCGACCGGGTCCACCGCGTACGCGCTGTCGTGCAACGGGCCGATCCTGCACCCGAAGCTCGACGGCCTGGTCCTGGTCCCGGTGGCCCCTCAGGCGCTGTCGAACCGCCCGATCGTCCTGCCCGCGTCGTCGGTGGTCCGGATGAGCGTGGCCGACGGCCGGGATCCGCGAGTCAACTGCGATATGCAGACCTTCGCCGACCTGCAAACCGGCGACGTGATCGAGGTGCGCCGGGGCCCGCACGCGGCCCGCTTCCTGCACCCGGTCGGCTACAGCTACTTCGCGACGCTGCGCTCCAAGCTGCACTGGCACGAGATGCCCAGCCTCGGGGCGCCGCGCGTCTGAGCCCGGCGCCGAGATGCTCACCGCACTGCGTCTGCGCGACTTCGTCATCGTCGAAGCGGTCGAATTGGAGTTCGGACCGGGCTTCACGGTACTGTCCGGCGAGACGGGGGCGGGCAAGTCGATCCTGATCGACGCACTCGGGCTCGCGCTCGGCGCGCGCGCCGATGCGGGCGTCGTGCGCGAGGGTGCGGCCCGCGCCGACATCGTCGCGGAGTTCGCCTGCGGTCCGGCGCTGGACGCCTGGCTGGCCGAGCGCGATCTCGGCGGCGACGCCGGCGGCGTGCTGCTGCGCCGCGTGATCGAGGCCGACGGCCGTTCGCGGGCGCTGGTCAACGGGCATCCCGCGACCGTCGCGCAGCTGCGCGACATCGGGGCCGGTCTGGTCGAGATCCACGGCCAGCATGCCTCGCAGTCCTTGCTGCGCAGCGATGGCCAGCGCGCGCTGCTCGATCGCTTCGCCGGCGCGAGTGCCGAGGCCGCGGAGGTGGCCGCCGCGTTCGGCCGCTGGCGCGAAGCCGAGCGCGGGCTGGACCAGGCCCGGGCCGGCGCGCGTGAGACCGCCCTCGAGCGCGAACGGCTGCAGTGGCAGGTCGACGAGCTCTCGCAGGTGGGAGCGGCCGCCGGCGAATGGGACGAACTCAACGCCGAACAGAAGCGTCTCGCGCATGCCGCCTCGCTGATCGACGGCACCCGGGCCCTGGCCGACGCGCTCGCCGATGCCGACGACGCCCTCGCCCACCGCCTGCGTCAGATGCAGGCCCGGCTCAAGGGACTCGCCGCGGTCGACCCCGCCGGGCTGCAGCCCGCGCTCGAGTTGCTCGAGACCGCTTCGATCCAGGCGGACGAGGCCGGGTCGATGCTGGCATCCTACGCCGACCGAATCGATCTCGATCCCGAGCGCCTCGCGTCGGTCGAGCAGCGGATCGGCGTCCTGTTCGCCGCTGCCCGCAAGCTGCGTCTCGCACCGGCACGGCTCGCCGACGAGCTGACGGGGCTGCGCGCGCGGCTCGCCACGCTGCAGGACGCGCAGGACGTCGATGCGCTCCAGCGGCGCACCGCAGCGGCTCGCGCCGCGTTCGACGCGGCCGCAGCGGCGCTGTCGGGGCGCCGAGCGCAGGCGGCACGTGCGCTGTCGGAGGGTGTCACCGAGCGCATCGGGCGGCTGGGAATGGCGGGTGGCCGGCTGGAGATCCTGATCGAGCCCGGCGAACCTGCC